>JANXXR010000087.1 GCA_025350525.1 Deltaproteobacteria bacterium | reverse complement strand
GGCCGCGCAGGCGCCCGTGGACAGCGCCGCCAGGACGAACCAGCCCGCCGGCGCCCGCTCGCCGCGCAGCACGTCGGACATCAGCAGGGTCTGCCCGAGCACCGGCACCAGCATCGCCCAGAGCGTGCTCTTGATCGGCTGCAGCGAAAGGAAAGTCGCCGGCACGATGGGCACCAGCATCAGCATCGACAGGTACGTCTGCGCTTCCTTGAAGGTCCGCGCGAAGAGCGCCAGCGTCATCTGCAGCGCGGCGGCGAAGAGGCAGAGCGGCAGGCTGGCAGCGAGAAGGCCCAGCGCCTCGGGCATCCCCAGGTGGAACTTCACGCCCAGGTCTTGCAGCGGCACGCGGGCGATGGCGAGCCGGAAGCCGCCCAGCGAGATCAGCACCGCCGCCGCCGTCGCGGCCACCACCGCCAGCCACTTGCCCAGCACCACCGCCTCGCGGCTGACCGGGTTGACGAGCAGCGCCTCGAGCGACCCGCGCTCGCGCTCCCCCGCCGTCGCGTCGATGGCCAGGTGGAGCCCGCCGACGAAGACCGCCATCAGCAGGAAGAGCGGGATCATCGAGAGCACGTTGGCGGCCGTCTTCTCGGGCGTCGCCAGGTCCACCTCGGTCAGGTCGAGCGGAGCCACCAAGGTCGGGCTGATCCCCCGCGCGATCATGCGCAGCGCGCTCATGCGCCGCACGTAGGCCTCGAGCAGCCGCCGGGCGCGGAACACCTGGGGCCGGCTCTTGTTGCGCGAGCTGTCGGCGATCAGCTGCAGCGGCGCGCTGCGGCCCGCCTCAAACTCCTTGCCGTAGTCGTCGGGCACCGAGAGCGCGAGGTCGAGCTTGCCGTCGCGCACCTGCGCCTCGTAGTCGGCGGGCGCGGTCTCGACCACGGCGCCGGCGCGCTGCAGAAAAGCGATCAGGTTGGGAGCATTTTGCGCGCCCGCCACCGGCACCAGGAGCGGCCGGTCCTCGCGCACCCACGAGGCCATCAGCGTGAACATGAGCAGCAAGATGGCCGGCCCCAGCACCGGCATGATCAGGCCGGAGAGGATCGACCGGCGGTCGCGCAGGTGATCGATCAGCTCCTTGTGGAAGATGGCGAAGGTCATTGCACGAGGCCCTGGTCGCTGCCGATGACCGCGACGAACGCCTCCTCGAGGTTGTCGTTGCCGGCGCGGGCGCGGATCTCGTCGGGCGTGCCTTCGGCCAGCACCCGGCCGCGGGCGATGATGACGATCCGGTCGCAGAGGGCGCTCACCTCCTGCATGACGTGGCTGGAGAAGAGCACGCACTTCCCCTCGTCGCGCAGGCGGCGGACCAGATCGCGCACCGCCCGCGTGCTCATCACGTCGAGGCCGTTGGTGGGCTCGTCGAGCATGACGTTCCGCGGCTCGTGGACCAGCGCCCGGGCCAGCGCGACCTTGACGCGCTCGCCGTGGGAGAAGCCTTCGGCGCGGCGGTTCTCGATGGCGCGCATGTCGAGCCGCTCGATGAGCGCATCGATGCGCGCGGTCAACGATCTCCGCGGAAGGCCGTGCAGCTCCCCGGCGTACTGGATGTGCTCGCGCGCGGTCAGCCGCGGATAGAGCCCGCGGGCGTCGGGCAAGACGCCGATGCGCCGCCGCGCCTCCACCGGATCGCCGGCCACCGAGAGTCCGTCGATGAGCGCCTCGCCGCGGTCGGGGGCGACCAGCGTGGTCAGCATGCGCAGCGTGGTGGTCTTGCCGGCGCCGTTGGGCCCGAGCAGGCCCGTGACCACGCCGTCCGCCGCCCGGAACGACACGTCGTCCACCGCGGTGACGGTGCCGAACTTCTTGTGCAGGTTGCGCACCTCGATCATGGCGGCGGCCCGGCGAAGCTGATGAAGAAGGGCGGGCGCCGCAGCGGCGCAAGGCACGAGGCATCGAGGCCCTGCGCGCTGGCCTTGTCGATGAACTGCGCGATCAGCTGCGGCACGCAGCCTTCCGCGGTGGCGCCGTGACCGACGCCGGGGACGATCAGGTGCAGGCTGTTCGTCAGCGTCCCCTTGGCGATGTCCGCCCAGCGCGGCGGCGTGGCCGGATCCAGCTCCCCCGAGAGCAGCAGCACCGGCTTGTCCGACTGCACCGGCTCGTGGAACTGCCGCGGCAGCGCGCCGCGCGGCCAGTAGGCACAGACCTCGAGGAACTGCCGCGCCAGCGTGGGGCCGAGAAAGGTCCCCTTGGCCGCCTCGTCGATCTCCGCCGGCGTGGTGCCGGGCAGGTCCTCCGCGCAGATCACCGAGAACATCATCCCGAAGCTCATGCTGTGCGAGAAGCCTTCGTCGAGCCCGGCGGTGGCGGCGATGAAGGGCGCGAAATCGCCGCGGGCGGCGCGGGCGACGATGAGGGGCGCGAGGCTGGCGAAGTCCTGCTGGTAGAGGACGCCGCGCAGGCCGGTGGCAAAGACGTCGCGCGTGATCACCACGTCCGCGGGCGCTCCGGTGAGCGGATCCTGCACCCGGGCCGCAGCGGGATGTTTCGACAAGTCGTCGAGCAGCCTCGCGAACTGCGTTTGCAAATCCGGGAAGGCGTCGTGGCAGGATTTCTCGGCGGCGCAGCTCTGCAGCAGCAGATCCATCGACCGCTGCGCGTCGCGGGCAAAGGTCACCGGCAGCTTCAGCTCCACCGGCGCGACGCCGTCCAGCACCACCGCGCGGGCGTGCCCTTCGTGCTCGCGCAAGTAGACGAGCGCCGCCCGCGTGCCGTAGGAGCCGCCCCACAGATCGATCTGGTCCGCGCCCAGCGCGGCCCGCACCTCGTCGAGGTCCTGCATGGCGATGGAGGTGGTGAAGAAGCGCGGGTCTCTGTCGTAGCTCGCCAGGCACTTGCGGAACTTCTCCTCGCGCAGC
>JANXXR010000079.1 GCA_025350525.1 Deltaproteobacteria bacterium | reverse complement strand
GTCGAGTTCCGCGTAGGCCTCGTTGACATTGAAGGAACCAAGTGTCGGCTGGCCGTTGAAGTCCGTGTCGAGGCTCGCAACCGCGATCGGGTTGGGGCTGTTCCCGCCGTACTCACGCCGATGCTCGTATCCCGCGGCCAGGCCGACCGGGTGGTCCGACATCAGCTTGAACAATTCCTTGCTGATGTTCGCCTGGACGATCGCGATCTGCGTGAAGCCCTCGTTGATGCCCTTGTAGCCGCCCAGAGCAGTCGCCATGTCGGGTGTGATCGGCCCCTGGCCGGAGAAGAGGTTGACGCAGGCTGCGGAGGCGGTGGCCGTGCCGCATTGCGGAGCACCGTTGACGGTGGTGCCCAAAGGAGCTCCCAGGCCGGTCGCGATCGAATTGGTGTTGAGCGATCCACCGGTGGTGGTCACACCAGAGGTCCGGCCGTAGTTGAACGACACGTCGTAGAAGAGTCCCTCGAGTGGCCCTGTCTCCGGCGGAAGCGACCCGTCGATGCCCGCCACCGCACGGACGGTATCGAGGTCGAATGCATTGCTCCGGCCGTTCAACTCGACCAGACGGCGACGCGCATCCGTGATGGGAATGCCGAACGGGTTGTACGGGTTGGCGGCGTTGATGGCGATGCCGTAGCTTCCAATGACGAGGGGCTCGGGCGCGATGAGGTAGCTCGACTGCCGGTTGACGAACGAGGCCTGGACGTAAGCGCGGGCAAAGTCGGCGATATGGTAGTCGCCGTTGGAGAACAGCGAGATGCGGGTCGAGGGCGTGATGAGGAAGTTGACGGCCTGGTAGTTGTACAGGTCGTTGGTGGGCCCTGAGGACACGTACTTGCGCCAGCCGTCGACGACTGGATCCTTGATCGGATCCTTGGTGTTCGGGTCGTTGATGAAGGTGGTCTTGCCAGCCCCGTAGGCTTTGGCCAGGTCCTGGCAAAGCTTGGTGGTGCACGTCGACGGATCGAGTCTGGCTCGGCCGGCGGGGACGGTGCCGCTGCCGCCGGGGTTCACCGAGCTGTTGGAGTAGTCGTAGGTGAAAGCCTTGGACGCCCAGGAGCGATTGCCCGCAAGCATGGACTCCTGCCTGAAGTAGCCCGCGCTGAAGAGGAAGTTTCCCTTGTCCGAGGTCACTCCCGTGGTCATGCTCAGGTCGTATTGCTGGGCGTCACCGTGCGGCGACAGGCCGCCGTAAGCGCTCAGCTCGGTGCCGTTCGGGTGGCGCCGCGTGATGATGTTGACGACGCCCGCAATGGCGTCGGAGCCGTACACTGCCGAGGCGCCGTCCTTGAGGATTTCGACGCGCTCGATGGCTGCGGTCGGGATCGAGTTCAAGTCCACGGCCGTGCCCGCTCCGCTGCCGCCGTTCACCCAGCGCTTGCCGTCGACCAGGACGAGCGTGCGGTTTGCGCCCAGGTTGCGCAGATTGATCTGGGTCTCGCCGTCACCACCGTTGTTGACGTTGGCGTTGAGCGAGCCGGTCTGCTCAGGCATCTGCTGTAGGAAGTCTCCGATCGAGGCGATGCCGCTCGAAGAGATCTGTTGCCGGGTGATGACGGAGACGGGAGCGGCCGTGGTGAGATCCTTGCGGCGCACTCTCGATCCAGTGACGATGATTTCTTCTTGGGCGGCTTTACGCGGCGTCGCACCCGTCGCAGCGTCGGGCGCGGGCGTCGTCGCCGCGGGGACGGGAACGAGTCCGGGATCCGCGGACTGGCTCGGAGGTGGAGTCTGATTGGCGGGCGGGGTCTGATCCTGCGCCGCTACCGAGCCAGAGATGGCCAGCGAGAGCACCGCAAGCACTAAGGGGGAATGCTTCACGAGCATGATGAGCTCCTTAAAAGGGTGTTGCGGCTTTTTCGAATGCGCGCGGGCGTTTCACAAATCTCCTGAAAGGCTGGAGCGTGCATACGCAGTCGGAATCCTTCCCGCAGCTAACGAAATCGGGCGGAGACTGCACGATCCCGACACGTGGGTCAAGGTCGGCTGAATGAACACCCCAGCAGCGCTGCCCTTGAGCAGCACCGCTCCTGCTCTCCGGCAGCCCTGCCGCCTTTTTCCCCTCTGAGACGGGCGCGGGATCCGGCGCGCGCCGT
>JANXXR010000683.1 GCA_025350525.1 Deltaproteobacteria bacterium | reverse complement strand
TGCCCTTGGCGACGCCGGCCGCCCGGGCGATCTCGTCCACCGAGGTCTTCTTGAAGCCCAGGCGCGAGAAGGCCCGCGCCGCTTCGATGAGGATGCACTCTTTCTTCGCCAGCTCCATCGCGCTGACTGAATCGCTGTTTTGAGTCAGCCAAGTCAAGCTGTGCTATCGAGCCCCCAAGTGGACAGAAAGCTGCCAGAAGAGTTCGCGCCGACGGGGCCGAAGCTGTCGAAGTTCCCCATCCGCCCGGCGCCGCCGATCCGCCCGCACCTGTTCCCCGACGAAGCCCGCTTCGTCCTCCGCCTCTCGCTGCTTTGCGGTGGAACCGAGTTCATCGCCTGGGCGTGGCTCATCGGCGGGGGCGGGCGCGCGCTGCTTCTTCTCGCCGGGCTCCGGCTGCTCAAGCCTCTCTGGGCAAGCCTCGGCACGCGCTTGCCGCGCCCTCTGATCGCGGCGGTCCTGCTGCTGGGAATTGTGTCCTGCTTTGCCGGATGGTTTCTCGGCTCGTGGCTGAACCTCGATTGGCCGATGGTTCTCTTCGCGGCCGCCGGATTGCCGGCGGTTGCCGACCTTGCAGCGAGCTGCGTGGGGGACAGCATTACCGTCGAGCGCCGGGCCGCCGCCTACGCCTGGCTCGACATGGCGCAAGGTCTCGGCGCGCTGCTGGGGCTCGTCGCTTACCCGCTGAGCTCCCTCGCGGGTGATCCTGCACGCGTGGCCATTGTCCTCGGCGCCACGCTTCTTGCATTGCTGGTCGCGTCGATTGGCGTCGTCGCGCTTCGCGATCGCGGCACGCCGCGCTCGAGTTGGCCCCTCACAGCCTACGCCTCCGTCGCCCGGTCGGATTTGGGTCTCAAGCTGATGGCGCTGGCGTTCTCCTGCTCTGCCTTGGCGATGATCCCCGCGAGGAAGATGCCTCCAACGCTGTGGACGGGCCTGCAGATCGTTCCCCTGGAGACGCTTCGGGCAATTCCTTCGTGGCTCGCCATCGCTCTTCCCATCGCGGGCATGATCGTGGCTGCGCGCATCGAGCGCCTCATGCCCAACGCCATCAGGCTGCCTAGGGCGGCGACGGGCTTCGCGGCGATCGGGTTGTTCCTTTCCTTCTGGCCGCTCGGCATGTTCGGGCTGGGAATGATGTTCGCGGCCATTCCGGCGGCGGTGGCCAGAGGGGCAGGGGAGATGGAGCGGCCGCTGGTCTCGTCGCTCGCCTGGTCGGCGTTGATGGCGGGCGCGGCGGTGGGCGCCGTGCTATGAATGAGGGCTCATTCAGCGGAGCTTGAGATGCCCATCGAGGCGCCGTTCACCCCCGAGCACGAGCTGTTCCGCCGCACCCTGCGCGACTACTGCGAGCGCGAACTGGCGCCCCACGCGCTCGAGTGGGACGAGGCCGGCATCTTCCCGCGTGAAGTCTTCACCGGCCTGGCCGAGATCGGCGCGCTGGGGATCAACTATCCCGAAGAAGTGGGCGGCTCGGGCGGCGACTACTGGTACGTCGCGGTGCTGGCGGAAGAGTTGGTCCATTCGCGCAACGCCGGCGTCAACATGGCGCTGCTGGTGCAGTCGCAGATGGCCACGCCCATCATCAACGAGATCGGCACGCCCGAGCAGAAGAAGGAGTTTTTGGTCCCCGCGCTGGCCGGCGAGAAGATCGCGGCGCTGGGCATCTCCGAGCCCGACGCCGGCAGCGACGTCGCCAACCTGAGAACCACCGCCCGCCGCGTCGGGGACGATTACCTGATCAATGGCGCGAAGATGTGGATCACCAATGGCACCCGCGCCGACTTCATCACGCTGGCGGCGCGCACCGGCGGGCCGGGATATGGCGGTATTTCGCTCTTTACCTTTCCTACCGACGTCAAAGGATATTCGGTCAGCAAGAAGCTCTCCAAAATCGGCAACCTCTCCAGCGACACCGCGCTGCTCTTCTTCGAGGATTGCAGAATCCCCGCCCGCTATCTGTTGGGCGAGGAGAATATGGGCTTCTATCACGTGATGACCAACTTCCAGGGCGAGCGCCTGGTGGCGGCATTGGGCGCGGTCTCGGGGATGCAGCAATTGGTCGAGGAATCGCTGCGCTATGGCAATGAGCGCACCGCCTTTGGAAAGCCATTGATCAAGCACCAGGTCTGGAAGCACAAGTTCGTCGACCACCTGACTTCGATCGAGGCCGCCCGCTGGCTCACCTATCGGGCCACCGACCTCTACAATCGCAAGGAAGCGGCCGTGAAGGAGATCAGCATGGCCAAGCTCTTTGCCGGCGACCTCATCCAGAAGGTCGTCTACGACTGCCAGCAGTTCCACGGCGGCATGGGCTACGTGGTCGAGACGCCGGTGGCCCGCGCCTTCCGCGACGCGCGGTTGCTCACCATCGGCGGCGGCACCAGCGAGATCATGAAAGAGATCATCTCCAAGCTGGTGCCGGGCTTCTAGGGCGCGCGGCCCGTCTGGATCGTTTTATAAGGTTCGCCCATGGAATCTCCGCCCTACGCAGTGCTCACCTGGTTCGAGCGGCTGGCCTTCCGGGTGATGCGCTTCTTCAACCAGGGCGCCATCGCGCCCATCGCCTATCTCTGGCAGCGCTACGTCATCATCCCCCTGGTCGGCGCGGCG
>JANXXR010000670.1 GCA_025350525.1 Deltaproteobacteria bacterium | reverse complement strand
CTGCCGACTTTGATCGCGTCGAACTCGATGAATTCGTTGCTGGGGATGATGCCCTCGCTCTTGTAGCCGATGTCCACGACAGCGTAGTCCTTGGTGACCTGGACCACGGTGCCCTTGACGATCTCGTTCTCCTTCAGCTCGCCACCCTTGGTGGAGCCCTTTCCCTTGAAGGACTCTTCGAGCATTGCGGCAAAGCTTTCTTCCTCGCCGCCGATCACTTCAGTTTGCGGATTCGCCATTTAAAAGTGTGCCTGCGATTCTTTTCTGCCCCCTGAATTGTGATGCGGGCCGCGGGCCACGGGGAGTAATGGCAAACGGCGGAAGATCACTCCACCGGGGACACGATTGATCGTGTCCCCCGAGATGGCGCTAAGGACGGCGGCGGAACCTACAGAACGTGTTTCCGAGTGTCAAGGCTGCCCGGAATTCAGATGCTTCAGGCGGGCGGAGGCTTCGCGGAAGCAGCGGTCCACCACCTCGTCCAGATCGAGCCCGGTGGTGTCCACCAGGATGGCGTCAGCGGCGGCCTTGAGCGGCGAGATGGCCCGCTCGGTGTCGTCCTTGTCGCGGCGCCGCTGGTCTTCGAGAACGGTCGAGAGGCCGACGGACAGGCCCTTCTCCGACAGCTCGCTGAAGCGGCGCTGGGCGCGGGCCTGGTCGCTGGCGGTGAGGAAGAACTTCACCTCCGCTTCGGGGAAGACCACGGTGCCGATGTCGCGCCCTTCGAGGACGGCGCCAGCATGAGCGCTGCGCCCCAGCTCGCGCTGCAGCCCGAGCAGCTTCTCCCGCACCACCGGCCGCGCGCTGACCACGCTCGAGCCGCGGCTGATCTCAGGAGTGCGGATGGCCTCGGTGACGTCGTGGCCGCGGAGCAGCACCCGGTCCTCGCGGAAGGCAAGGTCCAGGCCGGAGTCGAGCAGCTTTCGCAGTCCCTCGTCGTCCTCCCAGCCCACGTCCGCGCGTCGGGCCGCCAGCGCCACCGAGCGGTAGATGGCGCCGGTGTCGATCATGGTGAAGCCCAGGCGGCCAGCGAGCTGGCGGGCGACCGTGCTCTTGCCCGCTCCGGCGGGCCCATCGATGGCGACGATCGGCGCGGTCACCGGGAGCAGATAACCCGCGGCGACGCGAGCGGCAAGCGAGCGCCCGTCCGGGTCGAGCGGCACCGCCGTCGAGCGGTAGGCCCCGGCGTGGTCTAGGCGTGCATGGTGACGAAGAGCGCGACCCGCACCGCCGCGGTGGCAGCGATGCCCCAAGGGAGCCAGTTGCGGGGAGCGCGGTCGGTCTCGGGGAGCTGCTCCTCCTCGTCGGAGGGAGGCGTCCCGGGCCAGTGCGGCGCGACCTCGGCCCCCGCCAGCGCCGGCCCGGTGGCGCCGGGCGTGCGGAACATTGCGACGATGGCGAACGCGAGCGGCAGCGAGGACAGCGCGAGTGGCTCCATGATGCCAGCAAGCTGTGCCTGCTTCGAGCGCAACGGCTAGTGCCGCAGGGCGAGCAGACGAGCAGGCGATTTGGTAGAAGACCGCCATGCGAACCTTCCTTTTTTTGATGCTCGTGGCCGCGGCCGCCTCTGCCCAGCAGGACTTCAGCCGCGTGGAGATCAATCCCGCCAAGGTGGCCGGCAACGTCTGGTTCCTCAAGGGCTCGGGCGGAAACATCGCCGCCTCGGTGGGCGACGACGGCATCGCCATCGTCGACTCCCAGTTCGCGCCGCTCTCGGCGAAGATCCACGCGGCGCTCGCCCAGCTCTCGCCCAAGCCGGTGAAGTTCGTCCTCAACACCCACTGGCACTTCGATCACGTCGGCGGCAACGCGGGCTTCGCCGACACCGCCACCATCTTCGCGCACGAAAACGTCCGCAAGCGGATGCAGAAGGGCGACAGCATCCTCTCGATGGTGGTCGAGCCGGCGGCTCCTGCCGCGCTGCCGGTGGTGACCTTCGAGGATGGGCTCTCGCTGTGGTGGAACGGCGAGGAGATCCGCGCCATCCACACCACGCCCGGGCACACCGACGGCGACGCGGTGATCTGGTTCACCAAGAGCAACGTGGTCCACTTCGGCGATGACTTCGTCACCTACGGCTTTCCCTTCGTGGACCTCAAGTCCGGAGGCAGCGTCACCGGGCTCATCAAGGCCATCGACTCGATCCTTCCGCAGATCCCCAAGGACGCGAAGATCATCCCCGGCCACGGCGAGGTCTCGACGGTGGACGACGTGCGCAAGTTCCGCGCGGGGCTCGACGAGATGGTGGGCGTGGTGAAGAAGGGCCTCAAGGCCGGCAAGAGCGTGGAGCAGCTGCAGAAGGCCCACGCGCTGGCGGCCTGGGAGTCGTGGGGCGGGAAGAACAAGTTCGTCTCCGCCGAGGACTTCATCGCCGTCATCGCCGAGGATCTGGCGAAGAGGAAGTGAGGGACGCGGACGGCTATTTCTGCTGGGGCTCTGGCTGGACGCTGAAGGCCCGCGCGCATTGGCAGACCTGGCAGCCCCGCGCGCGATCGAGCGAACAGTTCGTGCCCGCAGCGCAGCGCAGGTCGCGGTACTCGGCGCAGACGGTGGCGTCGTTCTTGAGCGTGGCGCAGGAAGCGCAGGCCACTGACAGGGCGAGGAGCAGGCGCCGCATCGGCATCGGTAGATAGTACCGCAGCCCGGGGCCCGGCCCCTAGCCGGCCCCTGCACCGGAAAAAAATTAATTTTTTTTTTGGGGGGGGGTCGGCACCAGCTCCGCCCCCCGGGTGGTCGAGCCCGGTGACGGCCGTCTCTCGCGGTCCTGCAGTGCGGCTTAGGAGTCGGCCGGGGGCGGGCGGCTGGCGCGCTGCTCCGGCCCGGTGACCGGGCCGAGCTTGCGGAACTTGGCGTACCGGTCGTTGACCACGCCCTCCGCGTCCATGGCCCGCAGCTCGCGCAGGTGGCGGCGCAGCGCGACGCCCAGGTTCTGCGCGGTCAGGTCCGGGTCGCGGTGCGCGCCGCCCGGTGCCTCCTCGACCAGTTGCTCGACGATGCCGAGCTCGAAGGCGTCGCGGGCGGTGAGCTTGAGCGCCTCGGCCGCGCGCTCGCCCTTGCTGGCGTCGCGGTAGAGGATGGCCGCGCACGACTCCGGCGAGATCACCGAGTACCAGCTGTACTGCAGCATGAGCAGCCGGTTGCAGACGCCGATGGCCAGCGCGCCGCCCGAGCCGCCCTCGCCGATGACGACGGAGATGACCGGGACTTGAAGGGCCGCCATCTCCTCTAAACAGACGGCGATGGCCTCGGCCTGGCCGCGCTCCTCGGCGTCGATGCCCGGATAGGCGCCCGGCGTATCGATGAAAGCGATCACCGGACGGTCGAAGCGCTCGGCCAGCTTCATCAGGCGCAGCGCCTTGCGGTAGCCCTCGGGGCGGGGCATGCCAAAGCTTCTGAGAATATTCTCTTTGGTGGAGCGGCCCTTCTGCTGGCCGATGAGCATGACCGGCTGCCCGTCGAGGCGGGCGAGGCCGCCGATGAGCGCCTGGTCGTCGCCGAACGACCGGTCGCCGTGCAGCTCGATCCAGTCGGTGAAGAGCCGCTGCACGTAGTCGAGCATGTACGGCCGGTTCGGGTGCCGCGAGAGCTGCACCACCTGCCAGCGCGAGAGGTCGTTGAAGATCTGCTCCTGCAGCTTGCCGCAGCGGCGCTCGAGGCGGCGGATCTCGCCATCGAGGGAGCCCATGTCGCCCGGCGCGGTGCCGGTGGCGGCGTGGCGCTTCAGCTCGGCGAGCTTCTGCTCCAGCTCGAGGAGCGGCTTCTCGAAGTCGAGCGCGTAGGTGGCCTGGGAACCTTTCATCGGGCGCCCTCGTACCATCGCTCCGCCGCGGCGAAAAGGCGCTTCGCGTCGAAGGGCCAGGGGAGCGGCGGCCTGGCGTCGCGGGCAAACCAGCTGCGCTGCCGCTTGGCGTACTGGCGCGTGCGCGCGTTGACCCGCTCCTCGGCAGCGGCGAACAGGCCGGCGCCGTCCTGCCCCGCGGCGATGACTCTCGGCTCCTCGCCTGGAGCTGCGCGAAGGGCTTCCGCCATCTCGGCGTAGCCGATGATCTTCAGCGCCTTGATGGCCCCGCGCGAGAGCAGCCACTCCGTCTCCCGCCGCAGCGCCCCGCTGGCGAAGAGGTGCCGCGTCCGCGCCGCGATGCGCTCCCGCAGCAGCTCGCGCGGCGGGTCGAGGAAGAAGGTCAGCGCCTGGTGGCGCGCCTCGGCGAAGCCATGCTCTTTCTGCAGGTCGCTGAGCCGCCGCCCCGAGAGCGCGTGGACTTCCAGCGCCCGCTCGATGCGCACGCGGTCGCCGGGCAGGATCCGCTGCGCCGAGGCCTGGTCCACCTCCTGCAACTTCGCATGCAGGTCCGACACGCTCCTCTGCCGCAGCTCGGCGCGCAGCTCCGGGGAGGCAGGCGGCGCGGCGAGGAGCCCGTGCAGCAGCGCGCGGATCCAGAGGCCGGTGCCCCCGGCGACGATGACCCGCCTGCCGCGCCCCTCGATGTCCGCCATCGCCGCCTCGGCCAGCTTCACGAACGCCGCTGCGTCGAGCTGCTCCTCCGGATCGGCGACGTCGAGCAAATGGTGCCGCGCGCGAGCCTGCTCTTCTAGCGTGGGCTTGGCCGTCCCCGCGTCGAGGCCGCGGTAGCACTGCTGGCTGTCGGCGGAGACGATCTCTGCCGAGAGTCGCTCCGCCAGTTCGCAGGCCAGCGCGGTCTTGCCGGATGCCGTCGGCCCGACGATGACCACCAGCTTCAAGGCAGGCGCTCGCCGGCGTCGGAGGGCTCGAGGCGCTGCACTCCGGATGCGCCCGGCACGACGCGCAGTCCGTCGCCGCGGCGCTCGAGGCCGGTCAGCTGGACCAGGTCGCCGCGGTGAAGCGTGTCGAACTGCGCATTTTCGGCCGAGGCGTGCTTGTCGAGCCGCCCGACCGCGACGCGCCCCTCGTCGCTGCACACCCAGACGCGCTTCTTGCCCTTCTCGGGGAGCGGGACTCCGACCACGCGCCACAGGTCGCGCGGCGGCACGGGCGCTTGGCGCGCGAGGATGAGCGGCGCGAAGGAGAGCATCTCGTCCGCCCGCAGGCCGGTGGCCTCGGCGAGCTGGAGGAAGAAGCGCGGCGGCGTCCAGCGCAGCTCCGCCGTGCACCAGTCTTTCGGCGCGGCGAGCGCGGGGCACGGCTTCTGCGTCAGGCAGGGCGCGAGCGCCCGGGCAAAGCCTTCGGCCAGCAGCGCGTCGCGAAGCTGCAGCAGCGCGCGCCCGGTCTCGCGCAGCGCCGGCTCGATGAGGACGATGGTGCCGGTCAGCTTGCGCACCAGCGCCGCCGGGTCTTTGAGTTCGGAAAGGACGTTGGCGGCGAGGGTCAGGTCGAACGCCTCCGCCGGCAACTCGCGCACGGTGCGCTGCACGCCCAGCGCGCGGGCCTCGGCCAGCGCCGGTGCGGAGAGATCGAAGCAGGTGGCCTCTCCTCCGAGGAGATCCCGCGCCGCCAGCGCAGCCGGCGCGGGCCCGGAGCCGACGTCCAGGATCCTCGGCGCGCGCGGCATGGGCGCGAGGCGCAGCGCGGCCTGGGTCTTGAGATAGGTCTGCGGCCACCACCAGAGGAGGTAGGCGCCCAGCAGTTCGCCCTGGTACGTCTCCGGCCGCGCCAGCGCGCGGTCTCCGACCAGGCCCGCGTGCAGGCGGAGCACGGCGTCGGCGGCGCGGCGAACTTCACTCTTTGCCAGCTCCTGGGGCGGCCCGCCTTTCAGCCCGAGCAGCGTCCGCGCGCGCGCGAGGAGAATGGGGAGATGGCGCTGCATGCCCCGAACGCTAACCGGGCCGATCACGTCTGCCTAATCAAGTTTGAGCTCGTGTAAGGCGGCGCGCAGGTCGGGAGGGATCGGCGATTCGCACTCGATCCGCGCGCCAGTCCTCGGCTGGACGAACGCCAGCCGGAACGCGTGCAGGCCCTGCCGGCCGAGCGCGGCGGCGGCTTTTCGCACCGCCTCCGGCGCCGACGGCCCCTCGCGTTTCGTCCCCCCGTAGAGCTTGTCGCAGAAGAGCGGCCAGCCCTGGTCGGCGAAGTGCGCGCGGATCTGGTGCGTCCGCCCGGTCAGGAGCTCGACGTCCACCCACGCCGCCTCGATCTTTTGACCAAAAGGCCCGGCGCGACCCAGCACCGTGAAGCGCGTCACCGCCCGCCGCCCCTCGGCGCCGCGGGTCGAGAACCGCTTGCGGTCCACCGGATGCCGCGCGATCAAGCTGTCCAACTCGCCGGCGTCCGGCGGCGCCCCGTGCACCAACGCGCGATAGCGCTTCTCCACGGTGCGCGCCTTGAACTGCGCCTGCAGCCCGCGCAGCGCCTCCTCCGTCTTGGCGACGACGAGGCAGCCGGAGGTGTCCTTGTCGAGCCGGTGGACGATGCCGGGCCGCAGCTCCCCGCCGACGCCGCGCAAGTCGGCGACCTGGTGGAGCAGGCCGTGCACCACCGTCTCGCCTTCGCCGCCCGCGCCCGGATGCACGGCCAGCCCGGCGGGCTTGTCGATGACCAGCAGATCGGCGTCGTCGTAGAGCACCGGCAGGTCGAGCTTCACCGGCTCGAGCCGCCCCGCCCGCACCTCCGGCACCCGCAGGCGAACCTGCGCGCCAGCGAGCGGCCGGTCGGCGGAGGACGCGGGCTCGCCCCCGACGTCCACCATTCCTTCTGCGATGAGCTGCTGGACCCGCGCCCGCGAGAATTGCGGAAACCGCGTCGCGATCAGCTTGTCGAGCCGCCCGCCGGCAGCGTCGACCGTAAACTCCAGCTCCTGGGCGATGGCACGCGGCTCCTGCGCGCGCTGCTTCTGCCTGCGCGACGGCCGCCCGCGCGGGCTCACCAGATCTTCGACTTGATGTGCCCCTTGCGCGCGAGGATCACGTCCACCAACGCCCGGTCGAAGAAGTTGCTGCCCTGCACCAGCACCGGCGACACGCGGCTCTCGTAGTGCGCGCGGCCCTCGGCGATCTCGTCGGTGAGGGCGGCGAAGAAGGTGTCGTTCTCGATGCCTTCCTTGATCTTCGCCTCGTTGTAGAGCGACAGATCGGAGGCGATGGCGCGGGCGAGGCGGTTGGCGGCTTCGGGGGTGTCGATCAATGCGGCCATGTCGCGAACCTAGCGCAGCTAGCGCTCTTCATCCAGTTCCGTATTCCAGTAGGCCATGTCGGCCATGGTCAGGAAGGGAAGCCACTGTTGGTAGAAGGCGCCCGAGCGCGGCGGGCCGCGGAAGAAGGGCGTCCAGCGCGGTCGGCCCGGCACGCGCGTCAGCCTCATGTGCGCCTCCTCCGGCGTGCGGCCGCCCTTGCGCAGGTTGCAGGGCACGCAGGAGCAGACGACGTTCTCCCACGAGGTCACGCCGCCGCGGCTGCGCGGGATGACGTGGTCGAGGTTGAGCTCGGCGCGCTGCGGACGGCGCCCGCAATACTGGCAGGTGCTGCGGTCGCGCGCGTAGATGTTGAGGCGGCTGAAGCGGACCCGGGCGCGCGGCAGGTGGTCGTAGGCCTGGAGCAGGATCACGCGCGGCACCCGGATGCGCCGGCGGCTGGTGCCGATGGACTCCTCGTGCACCGCCGCGGCCAGCTCGGCCCAGCTCTCGAAGTCGAAGGTCTGGTACTGCTCGTCCACGGCCTTGGCGGCGCCGCGGTACAAGAGGATGAGCGCCCGGCGCACGCTGGTCACGTGCACGGGCTGGTAGAGCCGGTTGAGGACCAGGACGCTCGTCGACAGCACTCAGACCTCCCTTTCGTCCTCTTCCAGTGTAGCGGATTCCGGCCTCGCCGCACCCTCCCCTGTTCGCGCGGCGGCAGAAAGGACTGCGGAAGCCAACTCCGCCACCTCGTCCACGCAGCGGACGTCGAGCACCACCCGCCCGTCGCGGAGCAGCGCCACGACGGCCGGAATTCCGCTGCGCAGCCGGGCGAGGAGCGCCTGCCCGCCCGCGATCGACACGCCCGCGCCGGGCAGCCTGCGCAGCGGCAGCGAACCTCCGCCCACCCGCCCTTCCGTCTCGACCACGGTGGCCGCGAGGCCCTGCTCGCCCAGCTTGACCGCCAGCGCCGTCGCGCGCTGCCGCAGCTCTTCCGGCGCGGCGTGGATGGCCTTGAGCGCCGGCAGCTCGCCGGAGCGCCCGTCGCGGTGGAGGCGCAGCGTCGCTTCCAGCGCGGCGAAGAGCATCTTGTCCACCCGCAGCGCGCGGCTGAGCGGATGGCGCCGGCACCTCTCCACCAGCGCGCGCCTGCCCAAGAGGATGCCCGCCTGCGGCCCGCCCAGGAGCTTGTCGCCGCTGATCAGCACCAGGTCCGCCCCTTCGCGCAGGCTCTGCGCAGCGGTGTAGTCGCCCAGGGCGGGGTCGAGCGCGCCGCTGCCCAAGTCATGTAGCAAGTATACTTTACGCTCGTGCGCGAGTCGAGCCAGCGCGGAGACTTCGGGCATCTCGGTGAAGCCCACCACCGCGAAGTTGGAGCGGTGCACGCGCAGCAGATGCGCGCCGGGATTGGCGTCGAGGGCCGCCGCGTAGTCCTCGAGGCGGGTGCGGTTGGTGGTCCCCACTTCGATGAGGCGGCAGCCCGACTGCGCCATCACCTCCGGCACGCGGAAGCCTCCGCCGATCTCGACCAGCTCGCCGCGCGAGACCACCGCGGCGCCGCCCCCGGCCAGCGCGCCCAGGGCCAGGAGCGTGGCGCCGGCGCAGTTGTTGACCACGTGCGCAGCCTCGGCGGCGAAGAGCTCGCAGAGCAGCGGCTCGACGTGGGCGCTGCGATGGCCGCGCCGGCCGGTGACCAGATCGACCTCCAGGTTGGAATAGCCCGAGGCCACCTCGACCACCCTCCGCACCGCCTCCGCATGCAGCGGCGCGCGGCCGAGGTTGGTGTGCAGCACGACGCCGGTGGCGTTGATCACCCGCCGCAGCCGCGGCGCCGCCTCGGAGGCGCCCAACTCGAGGACGCGCGCGTCGGGCACGGGATCCGCCGCTGTCTCGGCGCCGCCCTGCAAGAGCGCGCGCGCCTCGCCGATGGCCGCCCGCGCCGCCGCCTTGGCCGAGGCGCGCCCCACCCGGTCGGCCAGCGCGCGCACCGCGGGCCGGGCCAGCACCTCGTCCACCGATGGAAGGCTGCGCAGGCGATCGTTCACGGCCTGGAGAGTAATGCCCGATTTCTCCTGACGCCAAATCTCTGCAAAGCTGCGCCGCATGCGAACGTCCACTGGAGCGCTCCTCGCCTGCGCGCTCTGCGCCGCCTGCGCAGCGCGGCAGCCGGCCCTCGTCGTCACGCCGCAGGATCTGCAGCTCCACCAGGCGGCGGTGGTGGTCGACGCGCATGCCGACACCACCGAGGCGATGTTCTACGAGAACTACGACTTGCTGGTGCTGCACGCCGATGGCCACCTCGATCTTCCGCGCATGAAGGAAGGCGGCCTCGACGCCGAGTTCTTCTCGGTCCTGGTGCACCCGGAGTCGGTGGACCTGACGCAGTTCTTCGCCACCGCCGTCAAGCAGATCAACTTCCTCCAGGCGGCAGCGCGCAACAGCTCGGGCAGGATCGCCTTTGCCCGCAACGCCGACGAGGTCAAGGAGAACAAGAGCAAGGGCGTGCTCTCCATGCTCATCGGCGTCGAGGGCGGGCACATGCTCCTGCCCGGCACCGACGCAGAGCAGCTCGCGCACTTGAAAGCCTTCTCCGACCGCGGCGTGCGCTACCTCACGCTGGCGTGGTCGTCGTCCAGCCCCATCGGCGGCTCGACGGCCGAAGGCCCGCAGCAGGGCCTGACCGCGTTTGGCAAGACCGCCGTCGCCGAGATGGAGCGGCTGGGCATGGTGATCGATCTCTCGCACGGCTCGGACCCGCTCTTCTGGGACGTGATCCGCGTCGCCAAGAAGCCGCTGCTCCTCACCCACTCGGCGGCGCGCGCGCTCTCGAACCATCCGCGCAACGCCTCCGACGCGATGATCGAGGCGGTGGCGCGCAACGGCGGCGCGGTCTGCGTCGACTTCTCCCGGACCTTCCTCGACACCGGCTTCCGCAAGGCGACCCAGCCCCTTCTGCAGAAGACCAAGGCGATGCACAACTCGGAGAAGGTCGAGCTCTACCGGCGCGAGAAGCTGCCCGAGGTGCCGCTCTCGACGCTGGTGGATCACCTCGAGCACGTCGCCCGGGTGGGCGGCATCGACCACGTCTGCCTCGGCAGCGACTTCGACGGGGCGCCGATGATGCCGGTGGGCCTCGAGGACGTCTCCAGGCTGCCGAACCTCACGGCAATGCTCAAGGCGCGGGGGTGGACGGACGACAACGTCCGCAAGGTGCTGGGCGAGAACGTTCTGCGGGTGCTGCGGGTGAGCGAGTAAGGATCACCGGAGCAGGCGGGTCCAGAGACGCCAGGCGCCGCCGGGCAAGGCGACGATGGCGCTGCCGTCCGCGCCGAAGCGCGGCGGCGCGCTGCAGCCCTGAAAGGCCAGCTGCCCGCAGAGCTCGCCGCCGGCGCTGTAGATGCGGGCTGTGCAGGATGCGTCGGTGAAGGCGTAGGCACGGCCCGCGAGGACGACGAATGCGCCGGCCGCCTGCCCGCGGAGCCAGTCGGGCGCCGGCGTGACTTGCGTTTCGCCTGAGGGGATGACGCGATCGTCGGTGGTGAGCAGGCCACCGCCGATGAGCGGGAACGCCCCCTCCGCCACCGCGCCGAAGAAGCCGGAGAGGGGGGCGCCCTGTCCGTCGATCCAACGAACTCCCGCGTCACCCGATTCAACCAGGCGGTCAAGGCGATCGACCGCGACGATCCGCGGCCCGATGCCCATCGTCTCGCTGGTCAGGTGGAGGGCCTCGTCTCGCTGCTGCAAGCTGAGGGCGCCGCCGCCGGTAAACGGATAGGACGACTCGCAGGACGCGTAGACGCC
The DNA here is from genome assembly GCA_025350525.1 of Deltaproteobacteria bacterium. Lineage (GTDB taxonomy): Bacteria > Myxococcota > Myxococcia > Myxococcales > 40CM-4-68-19 > 40CM-4-68-19. The sequence goes on along the minus strand of JANXXR010000670.1, from coordinate 3,258 downwards.
GCCCTGCGGACGGACTTGGTACGAGCAGCTGCCGTGCCACGGGTATCCATCTCCGATGAAGAGACCGCCGCCGCTGGGCCAGGAGCGCAGCAGCGTGCGGCAGACCATGCACGGTCCATACTGGGTCGCCGTGTAGAGGAACCCGCCCGACGTGGCCGTGACATTTTGATCGATGGTGGCTTGAGCGATGCCGCCGTCTGCCGGGAAGTGAATCTGGGGGACGTCCCCGTAGACATCGCGGTGAACCTCGACGGCGGCGAGGTCGCTCAGTCCGTCGGTGAAGAGCGCGGTCCAAGCTCCCGGCGGCGGTTGCGCGGCGGACGGCGCCGTGGCGGGCAGCCATTCCGCACACGCTGCTCCCGGCTGCAACTCGATCTTCAGCGCTGGCTCGACGAGGCCTGCGTCGGTGGGGGCGGGCTGGCCCGCATCCCGAGGCGATCCGGCGTCTTCTGAAACCATGACCGTGCCCGCGTCAGGAGAAGGCGCGACACTGCCGCCGTCGGGCGACGGTGCGGCGGACGCAGGGGCGGCGCCCGATGGAGTGAGCGCCTGCGAGCCGCAACCCAACACGAGCGCCGAGGCAAGGAGGAGGGGACGCATGCGCGCGCGAGGACTTAAGGACGCTCACGTCCGTCGACCAGTCCTCGAGCGCGCCGGTGCGCGAGAATGAACAGTGCCTGCCTGAAGAGCTGAGGCGTCAGGCTTCAGGCTTCAGGCGCGCAGGCGGTGGAGCAGTGATTCGATCTGGGCCCGGGCAAGTTCCTTCAGCTCTTCGATAGACCGACCCTGCGTCGCGATGGGTTGGCCGACGGCGACGCGGGCGCGGGACTTGCCGAAGTGCCAGGAGTGCTTGGGCAGCGCGGTGTGCGTTCCCTCGACGGCGATGGGGAGCAGTGCGGCCTGCGCGTCGAGGGCGAGGCGGAAGGCGCCGTCCTTGAAGGGCAGCAGCGCGCCGTCCTTCGAGCGCGTGCCTTCCGGAAAGATCATCACCGGCACGCCGCGCTCGAGCCAGCGGGCGCACTGCCGCATCGCCTCGGCGGCGGAGGCCGGGCTGCCGCGGCGGACCGGCACGTCGCCCGCGAGCCACATGCTCCAGCCGACGATGGGCACCTTGAAGAGGGAAGCCTTGCCCAGCCACTTCATCTCCCAGGGCAGGCTGGAGATGAGGAAGGGATCGGCCTGCGAGGCGTGGTTCGAGATCACCACGGTGCGGCCGTCGATACGCGCGGGCGTGCCGGCCGCGACCCCGAAGCTCCACTGCGGCACCAGCTTCGCGGCGGTCACGCCCATCAGCCGGAAGAAGCGCCCGCAAACGTAGCGGCGCCGGTCGAAGGGCAAGGTCAGAAGGGCGAGCGCCGCCTGAATGAAGAAGCCGCCAAGGATGACCACCGCGATGGCGAACCACGACCAGACCGAGAGGAGCGCTTGCACCGCGGCACCCTACTCCGTCACCGACGCGTCAGCGACGCCAGCGTCTGGCCCAGCGCGGGCATGCGGCCGTTCGAGTAGAGGTACTGGTAGGCGGCGAAGCTGCGCAGGCAGCGCTTGACGTAGCCGCGGGTCTCGTCGAGCGGAATCTCCTCGACGAAGGCGTCGAGCGGCAGCGTGCCGCGGGCCTTCATCCAGCCCGAGACCGCGCCAGGGCCGGCGTTGTACGAGGCGAGCGCCAGCGCCGGATGCTGGAAGCGCGCGTAGAGCTCGCCCAGGTAGGCGCCGCCGATGCGGATGTTGGTCTCCGGATCGTAGAGCGACGCGGTCTGGTAGCCCTTGATCTTGAGCTTGCGCGCCAGCATCCGCGCCGTCGCCGGCATCACCTGCGTCAGGCCCAGCGCGCCCGTGGACGAGAGCGCGTGCGGGTCGAGGGCGCTCTCTTCGCGCATCAGCGCCTGGAGCAGGTCGGGCGGGATCGACGACGACTTCGAGACCCGCGCGATCGAATCGCGGAAGGCGAGCGGATAGGCGAGCGAGGCCGCCCGCAGCGAGAGCGCGCTGCCCGGCCGCCGCAGGAGGCCGCGCAGGTCGGTGCGCACCAGCGCGTGGGCGTTGCGGAAGTCGCCGGCCCGCGCGTACAGCTCGGCGAGCAGCGTGAGCGGCTCCTGCCCCGCCTCGCTCTCGAGGGCGGCGCGGGCCGGCGCGCGATCGACCGCGGCCAGCTCGCGCGAGGCTTCCGCCTTGAGGCCCAGCCGGATCAGCTCGACGGCAGCGAGCAGGTGCGGATCGCGCAACAGGGCACCTGCGTGCAACGCGGTCCTCGCGTGCAGGTCCGCCGCGAGGCGCTTGTCCCCCTCCGCCTGGATGCGCTGGAACTGCGCCGGGTCGAGCTCGGCGAGCCTGCCGCTGGCGAGGAGCCCGTGGTAGGTGAGCGGCCGCTCCTGGACCAGCCAGACGAGATCGCTGCGGGCCGCCTCGCGGGAGGCCGCCTTGGCCAGGTCGCTCTGTCCGGGCTGCGCCTCGAGCAGCACCCGCGCCCGCCAGTAGCGCGCCCGCTCCTCCTCGGCGCCCTCGGGATCGGGATGCGCCGCCAGCTGATCGAGGAGCGCCAGCCCCTGGGTCGCCTTGCCGTCGTTCCAGAAGGACCAGAAGAGGCGGAAGAGCGCCTCGCTGCGCAGGTCGCTGTCGAGGTGGTTGTCCACCAGGTCGCGGAGCAGCGCGCGCTCGCGCTCGCGGTTGCCGGCCCGCCGCTCGGTGAGCGCCTGGTTGAAGAGCGCGTCGTCCGCCAGCGACGACTCCGGATACTTGCGCGCCAGCGCCTCCCAGAGCGGTCCGGCCTCGGCGTGGCCGCCCATCATCTGCAGCTGGGCGAGGAGGTAGAGCGCGCGGGTGCGGACGTCGGGGTCGGCACAGCGCAGGATCACCGGCGAGAGCGCGTTCTTGGCCTTGCCGTACTCGTGCTCCTTCCGAAAGGCGCGGCCCTGGTCGAGCTTGACCCGGCAGGCGATGGCGTCGGCCGGCTGCGGCGGGCTGCGCAGCACGTCCTCGGGAGTGGGCTGGTGCTGCTCGGGGAAGGCGCCCACCGCCGAGAGCGCCGCCTTGAGAAAGCCCGCCGGCGTGCGATCGCCCGGACAGCCGCCCACGCAGAGCGACGCGACCGGGATGCGCGCCAGCTGATCGAGGGCATCGTGGTTGCGGTGCGCGTCGAGCAGCATCTCGGCGCGCTTGAGGAGCAGCGGCGGCGGCACCGGCGCGCCCGGCGGGCTTTCTCAAGGCGGCGCTCTCGGCGGTGGGCGCCTTCCCCGAGCAGCACCAGCCCACTCCCGA
>JANXXR010000654.1 GCA_025350525.1 Deltaproteobacteria bacterium | reverse complement strand
GCCCGCCGCACCGTCCACTCCGGATGCGGCCGCCCGGCGAGCGCGATCTCCGCCCCGGCCGCGAGCGCGCCCTCCTCGAGGACCCGCAGATACCAGCCGAATCGGCCGCTCACTTCCACCTGCTTGAGCAGGTCGGGGCGCTGCCAATAGCTCGAAATCTTCTGGCAGGGCTTGCGCGGCGAGGCGATCTGCAGCGTCGCCGTCCCCACGCGCCAGATGTCTCCGATGCAGGCGGTCTCTTCGGCGACGCCCTCGACCGAGAGGTTCTCGCCGAATCCGCCCAGCGGCAGGTCGGGCCAGGCCAGCTCCGCGCGCCAGGCCGGATAGTGATCCGCCGCGTACGCCAGCACGGCCATGTCGGCGCCGCCGTGATAGCGGCGGTCGGCTTGCCCGTCTCCGCTCAGGTTCTCGCGCCCGACGCGGACTTCTCCCGCGACCGGCTGCTTGCCGAAGCCCGTGCGCAGGTCGCCTACGCGCGTGGGCAGGCCGACCTGGACGGAGGCGAGTCGCATCAGGGGGCGATGTTCACGGCCACCTGCTGGGACTGCAAGAGCACCTTCACGTCGGCGGGAGTGGCAGCGTAGGCGCCCGCGTCGATCAGCGCCGGCTGCAGCTCGTTGGGCACCCGCCACACCTGCTTCGCGAGCGAGCTCACCACCACCGCGTAGCGTCCAGGCACCAGCGCGCCGGGAGTCGGCGCCGCCGCGGGATTGAGCAGGTCCACCTTGACGGAGGCGTTGGTCAGGTTCACCCGCACCGGACCCGTCACCGGCAGAAAGCCACCGGGCATGCAGGTGCCGGCGGTGAACTGCGTCTGGTCGACCGCGGCCGGCACCACCGTGCCGCGGAAGGTGACGGGGTCGAGGTCGGGAGTGAGCCCCGCCGGGTCTGCCACCTTGAGCAACTCGACCGAGAGAGAAGTGGCGACGGGAGTGCCGGTGCCGTCGCAGGCAAAGAGAAAGTAGGGGGCGGTGTCCGGAGCCAGCGGCGCCACCTTGCCCGAGAGCACCAGGGCGGGAGCGATGCGCAGGAGAGCTTTCGGGTTGCCGCCGAACATCACGCTTGCGTCGGCGGTCAGCGGAGCGCCCGCGCCGTCCACCACCTGGAAGCTGGGCCGCGACGGCGCGGCGCTGCCGGCGGTGAGGTCGATGCCGTTCACGGGCGCGGTGCCGACGTGCACCGCCTGCGGACTCGCGAGGAGCGTCCCGGCTCCGGGTGCGAGCGCGAAGAGCGCCGGCGAGGCGGCGAAGTCGCCGCGCGTATCCGCGATGGCGGTCACCACATAGTCGCCGGTGGGAAGATCGGGCAGCGCATAGGCGACGGTGCCGCCCGAGAACTCCGCGCCGAGGTGGAAGTCGGCCGAGACGGGCTTTCCAAACGGCGGCAGCGCCGTTTTCAGGTAGGCGAAGACGTAAGCGGCGACCGGCGTCGCGGTCGCGGTCAGGGTGCCCGCGATGGCGCCGGAGGAGATGGCGTTGGCCGGCAGCCCGACTTGGAAAGCCTGGCTCTGCGACTGCGTCTTGACGGTGCCGGGCGCGCAGCTGCTGGCGGAGGCCGCGCACACCACCGAGGCGTCGAGCGCGGCCGAGCCCGCCTCGTTGGGGATCTGCCACACCTGCCCGGTCTGCTCGACCAGCACGATCTTGTACGCGCCGGGCTGCAGCGAAGGCAGCCGCACCGGCGCGGCAAAGGGATTGGTCGCGTCGAGGAGCGTGGGCCGCACCACCACGGTGACCTTGTCGGTGAGGACCGGCGGCACGCTCTTGTTGGTGGGCTCGGGCTGCAGCGCGGTGAGGAACGGCGTCGGATCGATCGCCGCCGGGATCACCTGCGTCAGCGTCCTTTGCTGGTCGCTGGAGAGGAGCTGGGTCAGCCCGGCCGGGTCGGAGCTGTCGAGCCGCACCAGGAAGACGCGGGGCCAGACGTCGGCAAGGCCGTCGTGGTCGGCGTCCACCGCCGCGCCGCCCGAGTCGCGCACCAGCTGCACCGCGAAGTGCGGCGACGCCACCGCGCCCGCCGGAAAAGCGTTGGGCTGCGCGCGCAGGTCGAAGCGCACCGGCGTCACCTGGTCGGCCGGCATCTGAGCCGGAGTGGCCGGGTCGATGGCGAAGGCCGGCGGATCGAGCGGGATGGGCTGCGGCGACAGCGTCACGTCCTGCCCGCCGGCGACGGTGGCGCCCACCGGAATGACCAGCGGCCGCAGCGTCCCGTCGAGGACGGCGCCCACCAGGTCGCCCTTGCTCGGCGTCTGCAAAAGATTGAGCGGCGCGAAGTTGCCGTCCACGTCGTCGAGCGCCTCCACGAGATAGTTGCCGGCCGGGAGCCCGTCGAGGCGGTAAGGGGCGGTGAAGCCGTCGCTCGTCCTGGTCACGCTCTGGGCGCGGATGATCTGCACCCGCACCGGCCGGGCGGCGCCCAGCGGCGGCGGCGGCGCGAAGGGCAGCGCCGCGTACGCCTGCACGATGATGTTGCCGCTCTTGATCGACGGGTCGCCGTGGAAGATCACGTTGCCGCTCACCCCGCCGGACGGCAGCGGATGTCCGTCTGAAAAGGTCACCGTCTGCGCCTGGCTCGCGGCGTAGTACTTGCTGCCGGCGCGCGCGGGATCGCCCAGCTGGTTGGGCAGCGTCCACACCTGCCCGCTCTTCTCGACCACGATCACCTGATAGGCGCCGGCAGGAATCTTGGGCAGGGGCGAGAGGTCCTTTGCGCTCACCGCCAGCGGCTCGACCAGCACGTCCAGCGTATCGCGCGCGACGGGTGCCTGGCCGGGGGCGAGCAGAACCAGCGCCGGCAGGACCGGAAGGGCGATGGCGCGGCAAGGGACGATGGCTGCATCGCCGGACGCCACGGGCGTTCCGTCCTTGAGCGCGATCTGGCGGAGGAAGACGCGGGGGAAGACGTCGTCGAGCCCGTCGCCGGCGGTGGACTGGCGGCTTCCCTGCGCGTCGCGATCGAGCTCGAGCCCGAAGTGCGCGTGGGCGAAGCTGGCGTGCTGCGCGTCGAGCCGCACGATCTGCAGCTGCAGCGGCGGCGGCTGATCGATGGAGACGTCG
>JANXXR010000053.1 GCA_025350525.1 Deltaproteobacteria bacterium | reverse complement strand
GCGGTCGCCGATGGAGATCTTCTCGACGTCGCCGCGCACGACGGCGCCGTACCAGATGCTGACGCTCGCCCCCAGCACCACCTGGCCGACCACGGTGGCGCTCTCGGCCACCCACGCCTCCGCCCCGAGCTGCGGCGCCTTGCCGGCAAAGGGCTTGATCATGCCTTCTCCCTCCTGCCCGGCGCCGGCGGCGCACCACCGGCGCTGCTGCCGGGGCCGTCGGCCACCTTCTGCATCCGCTCGGCCTCGCCGCTGTTGACCTTCTCCAGCGCGTCGGCGAGCGCGTCCACTTCGTGCGAGAGCATGTCGAGGCTGCGGCGCAGGCCGGCGCCAGCGACGTCGGCGCTCGACGAGTCGGCCGAGCGCATCCGCACCACCTGCGTGTAGAGGCTCTCCAGCGTGTACGAGATGCGGGTGTGCTCGGCGTCGAAGCGGGCCGCCGCCCGGGTCAGCTCCACCCGCTGCTCGCGCTGCTGCTCGAGGGCCGCCAGCGCCGAGGCCAGCCGCATGCGGGTGACCTCGTCCTGCTCGCCCTCGATGCGCTTCTGCAGCGCTTCCCGCTCGTGGGAGAGCCGGGTGTCGTCCTCGGGCGAAAGGAACTTGCGCAGGTCGCGCTCGCGGCGCGTCAGGTCGCGGCAGGTGGCGCGCAGGGCCGCCACCGTCTCGTCGGGCTTGATGAAGATGTCCTTGACCACCTCGGGCGCGGAGCGGATCTCCCCCAGGATGCGATCGCAGATGGCGTCCACGCGGGCGTCGCGCGGATCGGCCTGCGGGGCCGCGTAGACCGGCGCCGACGGGCTGCGCATCGGATCGAGCACCTGCCGGAGCCCGCCCAGGCTGCCGAAGCGCTGCGCCCGCTGCTCGCTGGCGGAGGGCGACGACTGCGCCGTTCGCAGCGGAGCCACCGGCTCGGTGAGCGCGGGCCGCTGGATCCCGGTGTGCCGCGCGACGACTTTGGCGCCGCGGCTGCCCAGCCCCGCCGCGGGGAAGATCAACCACCAGAGAAAGGGCAAGGACGAGAGCGCGACGATGAAGAGGACGATGGCGCCCAGCAGCCAGAGGTAGCCCTCGAAGAGGCTGGCGTTGGCGATCTTGGCCTCGCGCTCGGCCCGCCGCCGCAGCTTGCGCTCGAGACGGCGCTGCCAGCGCTCGCGCCCCCAGTCCGGATAGGCGCTGCGCAGGCTCACGGTCCACTCGCGGACCATCACCTCCTGCTGCCCGGCGCCGCGCGCGATGGCGTCCTGCGCGCGCCGCAGCGATGCCTGGAGTTGTTGCTGCCAATCTGGATACGGCGGATGTGCCAACAGAAGGCTCCGGTGCAGTCGCGGAGTCCTAACACGACTTGGCCGCTACGGCATCAGCTCCGAGGCCACCCGGGTCAGGTCGTCCAGCGAGCGCACGCTCTCGACCCGGTGGCACTGCCGGGCGAAGAGCGGCATCTCGCTGTCGCCGAAGCCCCAGGCCGACTTGTCCTCGGGGCAGAGCCAGATCAGCCGCTTGCACTTGCGCCGGATCTCGCCCAGCGCCCAGGCGTTGGGCGGGTTGTAGTTGCTGCGCCCGTCGCCGATGACGATCACCGTCGTCCGCCGCGTGATCGAGCCCAGCCAGGTGCTGTGGAACAGCTTGAGGGCGTGGCCGTAGTTGGAGTTGGCGGCGAGGTTGATCACCTTGCCCGCGGTGGCCAGATCGATGGCCGAGGAGACGTCCATCTTCTTGAAGAGGTGCGTGACCTCGCCGATGTCGCTGACGAAGACGAAGCTGCGCACGCGGGCGTAGAGCTCCTGCAGCGTGTAGACGAACTGGAGCATCAGCCGCGAGACGTTGCGTACCGAATCGCTGACGTCGCAGAGGACCAGGATCTCCGGGCGCTCCGGCCTGCGCGCGCGGAAGACGAGCTGGTAGGGCTCGCCGCCGGTGGCGAGGTTTTTCCGCAGCGTGCGCCGGACGCTGAGCGTGCCGCGCCGCTTCTGCCGCCGCCGCCGCGAGAGCCGCGCCTTGAGCCGCTCGGCGAGGCGGCGCACCACCGTGCGCATGCGCTGGACTTCGTCGGGAGTGAGCGAGGCGAGGTTTCGGTGCAAGAGCGACTGGGCGCCCTTCTGCTCCGGATCGCGCGCCTTCTGCTCGCGATCGGCCACCCGCCGCGCCGCTTCCTCCAGCGCCTGCAGGGTGTGGCTCGTCTGCCTGCTCACCAGCTCCAGCGACTCCGGATCAAGCCCGCGCTCTTTCAGCGCCGCCAGGAACTGCTGCAGCTCGGCCTCGGCCTTGGTGGCGCCCGCGGCCTGCAGCAGGCGGCGCGCGTAGAAGCCCTTCTGCAGCGGGCTCTGCAGGCCGCGGAAGTCGAGGCTCAAGGTCGCCTGCCGGAGGATGCGCGCCAGCTGGTCGGTGCGCCCCTGGGCCAGCGCCTGCGTCAGCGGCGACATCTGCGAGAGGATGCGGGCGATGTCTTCCAGCTCCAGCTCGTTGAGCTTCTCCGCGGCGAGCGCGTCGAGCATCGAGCCTTGCAGGCCATCGACCAGATCTTTCGCGCCGGTGAAATAGAGCGTGAAGAGCCGGTCGAAGACGGCGGCGTCCTGGCCGCGCTTGACCAGCGTGGCCCGCAGCGCGCCGCGGAAGGAGTCGCGATCCTCGAGGCCGACCAGCAGCACCGCCTGCATGGCGTCGGCCACCTCGGCGGGCGAGACGC
>JANXXR010000573.1 GCA_025350525.1 Deltaproteobacteria bacterium | reverse complement strand
GGTTCGAGTTGACCAGGACCACGTCGTAGCCAACCGACGTGAGGGCCTTGGCCCCCTGGGTTCCCGAATAGTCGAACTCGCAGGCCTGCCCGATGACGATGGGGCCTGAACCCAGGAGGAGGATCGATTTGAGGTCAGTTCGGCGGGGCATCGTTGGTTTGCTCCGCCCGCCGGGCTCAGCCCGTCGTCGGCAGAGCCGTCTCCTCCGGCGGTCGTCTAGCATGGAGCGGCGCCCGTGACCACGCTTGTCGAAGCCGCCCTGGCGCGGAGCGATCGCTACCTGCGCGAGTTCGTCGAGGCGCTGCACCTCTGCCCCTACGCCCGGCGCTGCCGCGAGAGCGGGAAGCTGCACCGCCGCGTGGTCCTGGGTTCGCAGGACGCGCTCGAGGCGGTCCGCGCCGTGGAGGCGCTGCCCGAGGATTCCGTCGAAGTCGCGCTGCTCATCTTCCCCAACGCCGCCGCCGACGGCCTTCAGTCGGCCCGCGCCTTCGAGGCCTTCTGCGTCGAGCTGCGCGAGCAGATGTCGCGCGCCCACCACGGCGCCCCGCCCTTCTACTGCGTCGCCTTCCACCCCGATCTTCCCCGCGACCTGGAAGGCGCCCACCGCGCGGTGCAGTTCATCCGGCGCAGCCCCGACCCGACCATCCAGCTGGTGCGCGCCGCCGTGCTGCGCGCCGTCCGCGGCAGCGACGACGGCGGCACCCGCATCGTCGACCCGTCCGCGCTCTCGCTGGAGCAGCTGATGGCCATCTCCTCGCCGCTCAGCCTCTCCGACCGCATCGCCGAAGCCAACTTCGCCACGCTGCAAGCGCAGGGGCCCGACGCCATCGACGGGCTGCTTGCCTCCCTGCGCGCACCCGAAGCATAGTCCGCCGCCATGAAAAATCTCATCCTGCTCGCGCTCCTCTGCGCCTGTGCCGCTGCGCCCGCCGCGACCGGGCCCGCAGCCAGCGCTCCCGCCGCCGCGGCGCCCACCGCCGCCGACGCCAAGGCCTTCGTCGAGAAGGTCGGGCCCGAGCTGCGCGCCGCCGGGATCAAGTCCTCCACCGCGCAGTGGATTCAGAACACGTACATCAACGACGACACCGACCGCGCCGCCTCGCAGGCCAACGAGGCCGCGCTGGCCCTGCAGACCCAGGCGGTCAAGGACGCCGCCCGCTTCAAGGGCGTCACGGGCATCGACGACGCGACCGCGCGCATGCTGGAGAACCTGCGCGTCCGCGGCGCCGGCCCCTCGGACGCGGCCCATCGCATGGAGCTGACCACGCTCGGCACCAAGCTCTCGGGCACCTACGGCAAGGGCAAGTGGTGCGGCCCCGACGGCAAGAAGGAGTGCCGCGATCTCGAACAGCTGAGCCAGCTGATGGCCAAGAGCCACGACTCCGCGGCGCTCCTCGACGCCTGGGCCGGCTGGCACACCATCTCAAAGCCGATGCGCCCGCTCTTCGCCCGCCGCGTCGAATTGCTCAACGAAGGCGCCCGCGAGATCGGCTACGCCAACGAAGGCGACCGCTGGCGCTCGGGCTACGAGCTGACGCCCGACGCCTTCGAGAAGGAGACCGACCGCCTCTGGGCGCAAGTGAAGCCGCTCTACGACGACCTGCACTGCTACGTCCGCGCGCAGCTGCAGAAGACCTACGGCAAGGACCAGGTCAAGGACGCGGCGCCCATCCCCGCGCACCTGCTCGGAAACATGTGGGCGCAGGAGTGGACCAACATCTACCCGCTGGTCGAGCCCTATCCGGGGCAGACCTCGCTCGACGTGGACGCCGCGCTGGTCGCGCAGAAGTGGGACTGGAAGAAGATGGTGCAGACCGGCGAGGCCTTCTACACCTCGCTCGGACTCGACCCGCTGCCGGAGACGTTTTGGCAGCGCTCGATGTTCTTGAAGCCGCGCGACCGCGAGGTGATCTGCCACGCCTCCGCCTGGGACGTGCAGAACGACAACGACCTGCGCATCAAGATGTGCATCAAGCCGAACGAGGAGTCGCTGGAGACCATCCACCACGAGCTCGGCCACAACTATTACCAGCATTACCATTACCAATTGCCCTACCTCCTGCAGGGCGGCGCGCACGACGGGTTCCACGAGGCCATCGGCGACTCGATCGTGCTCTCGATGACGCCGGGATATCTCAAGCAACTGGGGCTGATCGCGCAGGTGCCAGCGGACGAGAAGGGCCTCATCGACGTGCAGCTCAAGGACGCTTTGACTCGCGTCGCCTTCCTGCCCTTTGGCCTGCTCATCGACAAGTGGCGTTGGGACGTCTTCTCCGGAAAGATCCAGCCGGCCGACTACAACAAGTCCTGGTGGGAGCTGCGCCGCAAGTACCAGGGCCTGGAGGCGCCGCTGCCGCGCAGCGAGGAGGACTTCGATCCGGGCGCCAAGTTCCACGTCGCCGCCAACGTGCCCTACACCCGCTACTTCCTCGCGCGGATTTTGCAGTTCCAGTTCCACCGCGCCATGTGCCAGGCGGCCGGCTTCAAGGGCCCGCTGCACGAGTGCTCCATCTACGGCAACAAGGCGGCGGGCGCGCGGCTGCGGGCGATGCTGGAGTTGGGCCGCAGCAAGCCCTGGCCCGAGGCGCTCTTTGCCATGACCGGCCAGCGTGAGATGGACGGCTCCGCCCTGCTCGACTACTTCGCGCCGCTGCAGAAGTGGCTCAAGGAGCAGAACGCCGGACAGAAGTGCGGCTGGTAGTCAGCGGGTCCTCCACAAAGGGATGCTGTCCGGATCGTGCCACTCGAGGATCTGGTACGGATCGACCTCCTGCATGACGCCGCTCTGCAGATCGTAGAGCGACCACAGCCCGGTGCGGCTGTCGCCGGCGCTGTACCAGAGGTGCGAGCCGTCGGGCTGCAGCTCCGGCCGCCTGGCGCGACGCCGCGTCAGGGTGACCCGCTCTCCGCCGGCGTAGAGCACCGCCAGCGTTCCGCAGACTTCGCCCTCGGGCTCGCCGCACTCGACCCGCGCCACTTCTTTTCCGCGGCAGGAGATGACGCTGCCCTTGGCGCTGCACGACTGCCAGCCGGCGCGCGGCCGCGAGAGGTGCTCGGCGCAGGCAGCGAGCAGGAGCAAGAGCGGCAGCGGCTTGTTCATCGCCCGGCCTCCGAAAGCCGGCGCGTGACCCGGCCGGCCCACTCTGCTTCGATCTCGCTGCAGGCCGCCCGGCGCCCCAGCCGTAGCGCCGCCGCCGGGATCGAGCCGCTGCCGGCAAAGGGATCGACGACGAGGTCGCCCGGCCGCGACCATTGGCGCAACAAAGGCTCCAGCACGCCGAACGGCTTGTGGTTGGGATGGGCGAAGAAGCGCTGCGCCTCGCCCTCGTTGTCGTAGCCCGCGGCGACGCACCAGACGCGCTGCGGATCCGTGAGGGAGAGCGGCAAAAGCGGCGTCCGGGAGAAGACCAGCGCCGTCTCATAGACGCGCAAGAGCTGCTCGTTGCCCTCGTGCCCGGTGGTCTTCTTTGCCCAGGTGAACTCGCCCGCCTCGCGGTAGCCGAGCCCCTGCGCCACCGTGCGGATGGGCTGCTTGCCGAGGAAGTTGGTCCAGACGACGAGCGCCCCGTCGCAGCGGGCGGCGGCCTTGGGCAGCCACTCCTCGGTGAACTTGCGGTAGGCGCGCACGTCGTCGAAGCGCACCACCGGATCGCGGTCGATCTTGACGCCCGCCCGCTTGTCGCGCAGGTCGCCGCCCTTGCGGCGCCGGGTGAGCAAACAATACGGCGGGTCGGTGAGGAGCAGCGCGGCCCGCTCGCCTTTGAGCGCTGCGTCCCAGGTGGCATCGAGCCGCGCATCTCCGGCGACACAGGTCACTCCGGCACCGTAACACTTCTTGCAGCCGTGATAGGTTCAGGTAAGCAGAGTTGGCCCCGCGCTGGCCCCTGATCCGGAGATCCATCCCATGGCCTTCATCGTTGCCGAGCCGTGCATCGCCTGCAAATACACGGACTGCGTGGCGGTCTGCCCCGTCGACTGCTTCTACGAAGGGGCCAACTTCCTCGTCATCCACCCCGACGAGTGCATCGACTGCGGCGCCTGCGAGCCGGTCTGCCCCACCAAGGCGATCTTCCCCGAGGACGACCTCCCCGAGAAGTGGAAAGAGTACACGGCGATGAACGCCGACCTCTCCACCAAGTGGCCCAACATCAACAAGCAGAAGGAGCCGCTGCCCGGCGCCGACGCGCTCAAGGAAAAGGATGGCAAGCGCGACCTGCTCTCGATGGAGCCGTTCGCGGGTTAGCGTGAGCGACCTCGCGCCAGGAATCCTCATCGCCGTTCCCCAGATGGACGATCCCAACTTCGCCCGCTCGGTGGTGCTGCTGGTCGAGCACAACGAGTCGGGGGCGATGGGCATCACCTTCAACCGCCCCAGCGACGTCCAGCTGCACGAGATCGCCAAGGAGCACGGCATGGACGTGCACCAAGGCGCCGGCTACGCCTTCATCGGCGGGCCGGTCCAGCGGGAGCGCGGCTTCCTCGTCCACCGGCGGCCCGAGGTCGGCGATTCCGTCGAGTTGGAAGAGGACGTCTTCTTGAGCGTCTCCACCGACGCCCTGCGCACGCTGCTCGCCGGCGAGCCCGAGTCGTACCGCCTCTGCCTCGGCTACGCGGGCTGGGGCCCCGGGCAGCTGGAGCGGGAGATCGGGGCGGGCGGCTGGCTGAACTCGGGGATCTCCTCGAAGCGCATCTTCGACACGCCGGTCGAGAAGATCTGGGAGGCGGTCATCCGCGACCTGGGCATCGAGCCGGCCTTTCTGGTGCAGGGCGGAGGCAAGCAATGAAGAACCTGTTCGGGCTGGCAGTGCTGGCGATGCTGATGGCGTGCGGCGGCGGCGGCGGCAAGAGCGTGCGCCCGGGCAGCGCGGAAGACGGCACGCCCGCGTGGGTGGCGCAGGGCTCGGGGGCGTTCAGCGTCGAGTCGGGCAAGAAGATCCAGGGCGTCGGCCAGAGCCGGTCGTCCGACCCCAAGGGCCGCCGGCAGTCGGCCGACTCGGGTGCGGCGCGGCAGCTGCAGGGCACCCTCGACACCATGGCGACCGCGCTCGGCAAGGCGAGCGAGTCCACCAAGGTCAACGTCGGCGACGACATCTCCGCCATCGCCCGCAAGGCGGCGGCCGCGAGCCCGCACGTGCACGACCACTTCGTCTCGGGCGACGGCACCGAGCTGGCGCTGGACCAGATCGAGCTCAACGCCTTCAAGCAGGCGCTGCAGTCGGTGGACGGCGACGACAACCTCAAGAAGGAGGCGGTGAGCAACGCCGACCGCGCCTTCGACCAGCTGCAAAAGCAGTGAGCGAGGAGCTGGACAAGAAGCCGGCCGCCCCGCTCGAGGCGGAGCCGCCGGTGGTCGCGCGGCTCGTCATCGAGATCCGCTCCGACGGGTCGCGCACCATCGCCCGCGGGCTCGCCGAGGACGTGGCGCGTGGCGAGAAGGTCCAGATCGACGCCGCCGGCGCGACGCCCCTGCAGCTGGTCTTCTCGCTGCTCAAGTCGCTGGGAGACATTCCGGCGCTGGCGCGCAGCTTCACCAAGGGTCTCCTCAAGAAATGATCGCCTTTACCGGGGCGGATTCACACCCAGCTCGGCGATGAGTGGCGCGAGCGAGCGGGGCTCGCCGGTGCAGGGGTGGCCGTCGGTCCAGAGTCCCTCCGCAGTCCCCGGGCGCAGCATCAGCTGCAGCGACGAGCGCGTTCCGTAGCCGAGCGCGTCGGCGTGGACGCAGGCGCTCTCGAGCGGCTCCCGGGCGTGCCTGGTCATCGGCGCGCGCCAGCCTTCCAGCGACGGTGAAAGCTGGGCGAAGTCCGCCGCCACCGCCTGCTCGCGCTCGCCCTGCCCCGCGCCAAAGCTGCGCTCGGTGACGACGTGGACGTGGTGCGGCGCGAGGGCGAGGTGCTGGACGGCCGTGCCATCGCTCCAGGTGGCGAAGGCGTCCTGCAGGTCGGCGTAGACGAGGTGGAAGCCGTTGTGCCGATCGCCGCTCAGCTCGTCCAGCGCCGTCCGCAGTGCGCGGGCGCTGCCGGCCTGCAGCGCCTCCAGCACGAGGAGCCCGCGGGACTTGCGCTTTGGATCGAGCTGCGCGCCGCGGCGGTTGGTCACGCAGACGAAGAGTCCGCGGGCGTTGAGCCCGAGCCAGGTCCCTCCGGCGAGCGCGTCGTGCGGGGCCAGCACGCCGTCGAGCACGCGCGGCCCGAGCGCCGGCCGCTGCAAGAGCTCGTTGCGATTTCCCGAGACGGCGAGCAGCGCGCCCGGCTCTTGTTGCAGCACCAGCGTGCACATCTCTCGTCTATAGTGCGCGCCGCCATGGCCACCAAGTCCCAACTGCGAAAGCCCTTCCAGAAAGCGCGCACCGTCGACCCCCGCCCCATCACCGGCAAGGAGTCGCCCCACGACCTGCTCCAGCACGCCTTCGGCGCCTACGTCGGCCGCCAGGAGCGGACGGCTTATGACCTGATGCGCCGCTCGCTGGAAGAGGACTGCAGCATCTTCCTGACGCTGTCCGGCGCGATGACGCCCGCCGGCCTTCACCAGAGTTGCCTGATCCCGCTCATCGAGAACGGCATCATCTCCTGCCTGACCACCACCGGCGCCAACCTCTACCACGACGCCCACCGCATCATCGGCCACGCCATCCGCGAGGTGAACCCCAACGCCGGCGACCTGGCGCTGCGGCTCGCCCGTGTCATCCGCATCTACGACCTGGGCTTCTGGGAGGAGGCGCTGCTCGACACCGACCGGCTCTTCTCGGCGCTGATGCAGGCGCCCGACTACCAGCGGAAGATGACCACGCCCGAGTTCCACGCCCTGCTCGGCCGCGACATCGGCAAGATGGAGAAGGCGCTGGGAGTCGGGCGCTCCGGCGGCCGCGGTGCGAAGATCCAGCCGTCGCTGCTCTCCACCTGCTACCGGCAGGGCGTGCCCATCTTCGTGGGCGCAGTGCAGGACGGATCGATCTTCCTCAACGCGGTCAAGCTGAAGCGGCTCTTCCCCGAGACCTTCAAGTTCGAGATCGACATCAACGACGACGTCTACCAGATGGCGGCGGTGCAGCACTGGTCGCGGCACCACGGCAGCAAGCGGCTGGCCATCTGGATCCTGGGTGGCGGCGTGCCCAAGAACTACACGCTGCAAGGTGAGCCGCTGCTCGATCAGATCCTCTTCGTGCCGACCACCGGCTTCGACATCGACGTGCAGTTCTGCGTGGACCCGGTGGACAACGGCGCGCTCTCGTCCTGTCCCGCCGGCGAGGGCCACACCTGGGGCAAGGTCTCGGTGGAGGCGGTCGAGGCGGGCTCGGTCTACGTGCACACCGACGTGACGGCGGTCTTCCCCTGGCTGACCCACGCGCTCCTGAGCGACGCCAAGATGAAGCGCAAGCCCAAGCGGATCCTCGATCGCTTGGTGAAGGCCCAGGTCTTCCTCGACAAGGACGTGGCCAAGAACCGCAAGGAGCTTTTGAAGACGGTGGTCTTTCCGGGCACGCCCGGCATCCACAATCCCGAGAGCGTGGTGCGCTGATAAAAGAAAGGACCGCTCGGCGTTGCTGCTACGGCAGGTCGGTGGTCATCAGCCAGTGGCGGACGCCGCGGCCCTGCTCATCGGTGACGACGAAGCAGGCCAGACCAAAGGGCCCCGCCGTTTCCTCGGGATGGAAGGGGCCCGGATAGAGCCACTTGCGGGTGCAGCCCTGCCCGCTGCAGTCGCCGCTGCGCGGCTCGCCGAGCCAGTCTTTCGCCCGCTCCGGATTCTCCCGCGACTGCGCGCAGCGGGAGGTGAAGTCGCGCGCGGTGCAGACCTTGCGGCCCTCGGCGCGGCAGCGTTCCTCGCGCCAGTCCGCCAGCTTCTCACGCAGCGGCAAGAGGCCGTGCATCGCCCCGGCGACGAGGGCCGCGCAGACCCAGGGCGAGAGCGCGCCGACCGCGCCCCAGAGGAGCTTCTGCCCGCGCCAGAGGCCGGCGAGCGCGCCGATGCCCAGCCCCGCCGCGCTCGACCAGAAGAGCCAGTGCAGGACCGGATCGGCCGACCCCGCGCTCTGAAGAATGCGCTGCAAGAGCGTGCCCGCCGCCAGCGCCGCCGCCGGCACCAGGAGCGCGAGCAGCGCGCTCCACGGTGCTGGCCGGGCAGGCGGCAGCGGCGGCGGAAGCAGCTCCTCGATGCCGGGACTGCTCACTCCTCGGCGCTCTTGGGCCGCTTGCTCAAGAACGGCGTCCGGAAGTTGTAGATGGCGTTGATGCTGACGTTGCGGAACCGCTCGTGCTGCAGCGACATCCGCTCCAGCTCCCAGCAGAGCGCCCGGGCGTCCACGGCGCCCTGCTTCTTGCGGCGCTTCACCTCGCGGCGGATCTCCCGCAGCACCTCGCGCGGGTGGTAGGTGAAGCTGGTGGAGAAGTGAAAAGTCCGCTCCAGCGGCACCAGGCGCGCCTCGAAGAGGTCGCCCACCTCGAGGCCGTGCATCTGCCGCCGCTCGGTGACGTCGAAGTCCTCGCCGGTGATGGCGTCGCGCACCCGCACTTGTCCTGCGCGCGGCCGGGAGAAGAACCCGCGGGTGCCGCGGTACTCGTAGAGCGCCAGGCGCGACTGCGTGCAGCCCAGGAGGATGTCCTTGTCCTGGCCGGGAAGCTCCGCGCCCTTCTCGCGCAGGTAGCGCTCCACCGGCGTCGCACCGTTCGCCTGCTTGCGGTCGAAGAGGTACCAGTTGAAGAAGGCCTGCATGCGCTGCTCGTAGGCGCGGTCGTCCTCGTGCACCTCGCCGCCGGTCTGCGCGAAGTACTCCTCCTTGCCCTTGACCAGGTCGGGCTCGTCCTTGGCCACGTACTGCAGCAGCATATCGACTTGCGCCTGGATCATCGGCCGCCTTCGATCATCTGCACGAAGCGGCGGAACAGGTAGCGCGAGTCGTGCGGTCCCGGGCTGTCCTCCGGGTGGTACTGGACGGCGAACATCCTCAGATCGGGCGCGGCGATGCCTTCCACCGTGCCGTCGTAGAGGTTGACGTGGGTCACCATCACTTTGCCCTCGAGCGATTTTGCGTCCACGGCGAAGCCGTGGTTCTGGGCCGTGAGATCGATCTTGTCGCCGATCACGTCGTGCACGGGATGATTTCCGCCCCGGTGTCCGAACTTGAGCTTGTAGGTGCTGCCGCCCATGGCGAGGGCGAGGATCTGGTTGCCGAGGCAGATGCCCATCACCGGCACTTTTCCCAGCAGCGCCCTGGCCTGGGCGGCGGCGCCCTCGACGGCGGCGGGGTCGCCGGGGCCGTTGGAGAGGACCACGCCGTCGGGCTTGCGGGCGAGGATCTCGGCGGCGGCCGTGCGCGAGGGAACCACGGTGACTCCGCAGCCGACGTCCACCAGCTGTCGCAGGATGCCGCGCTTGACGCCGTAGTCGACGACGACCACCTCGTGCTGCCTGGCCTGGGGAGTACGTCCTTCGACGCCCTGCTCCCAGCGGTAGGGCGCCTTGGTGGAGGCGCGGGTGGCGAGGTCCTGCCCTTCCATGCCGGGCGCCGCGCGGGCGCGCTCGACCAGCGCCTTGGCCGAGGCGCCGCTGGTGTCGATGATGCCCGTCTGCGCGCCGGTGTCGCGCAGGATGCGGACCAGCTTGCGGGTGTCCACGCCCTCGATGCCCACCACCCCGCTCTGGCGCAGGAACTCCGGCAGCGAGACTTCCGAGCGCCAGTTGGACGGCTCCTGGCAGACGCGCCGGGCGATGAGCCCCGCCGCCTGCGCCGTCTCGGCCTGCCCGTCGCCGAGGTGGATGCCGTAGTTGCCGACCTCGCTGACCGTGAAGGTCACCAGCTGGCCCAGGTAGGACGGGTCGGTGAGG
>JANXXR010000051.1 GCA_025350525.1 Deltaproteobacteria bacterium | reverse complement strand
CCGATCCTGCAAGGCTCCAAGCCCATCGTCGCCACCACCGGCAGTGCCCTGTTCTCGTCGATCTTCTTTGGAGTGCTCGACGACGTTGATGCCACGAAGACCGTCACCAACAAGCTCGCCGACTTCGCCTCGAACATGCCCGCCATCGGCCCCGACGGCATCGTCTACTCCGGCGCCGCGCAGGCGGTGGCGACGGCGCAGCTCAACGCGGGCAACTGGACGACCGGCATCGCGACAACCGAGTCGAGCCGCTACTACAGAGGCCAGCCGGCGTTCCGCGGCGGCGGCGTGGTCATCCTTGCGAGCAGCACTGGCGCCATCGACACCTTCACCTTCATCAATCCGCTCGCGTCGCCCGCGCCGAGTCCCGTCACCACGCAGGTCGCATCAGGAATCCAGGGAATCTCGTCCCCCACCATCGCCGACGACGGCACCGCCCTCCTCGCCACCGACGACCGCCACCTCATCGCCCTCCCCGCCGACAAGAGCCTGCCGCGCTGGTCCATCCTCCTGCCCGATCAGCTCGCGGCCCCGCCCACCAACGGCAGCGGCGGCATCGTCTACGCCGGCACCGTCCTCGGCGACATCCTCGCCCTGAACCTCGCCGACGGCTCCACCCTCTGGAAATTCTCCGCCGGCGCCCCCATCCACGGCCCGCTCGCGGCAGGCTGCGACGGCATCCTCTACGCCGCCATCGACGGCGCCGTCCTCGCCTTGGCATTGGACGCGCCCGGCCTCGCCAATTCGCCCTGGCCGATGGCCTCGCACGACGTCCGCGGCAGCGGCGATGCCCGCCGCCCGCTGCGCTCGGCTACCGGCGCCTGCCTGGAGTGACTACTTGCCGGGCCAGGTGATGGTGCCCGCCATCCTGCTGGCCAGGGTCGCGCTCCCGCGCAGCGGCTGCAGCACCACCAAAGCCACCGGCGACTCCGCCCGCCGCCGGCAGATCGCCCCCAGCTGCGCCTGCCCTTCGTCGCCCTCGAGCACGCCCCGCAGCTGGCCGTCCTTCTGCGGCTCGAGCCGCAGCTGCTTGAAGTGGCCCACGTCCGCGAGCCGCCACAGGTCGTCCTCGACCGCGGCGCGCACCGTGCGGTCGCAATCGCAGGCGTGCCCGCGGCAGGGCGTCGCCTGCAGCAGGGTCGCCGAGCTGCGGAAGCCGCCGGTGAGCCCGTTGGAGTACGAGGCGCGATCCGCCGCCGCCCCCGCCTTGCGCCACCCGAGCGGAACCTTGATCTCCATGCTGGCCGGCCCCTCGCGCGGCGGGCCCAGCGCCGGCAGCGACGGAGCCGCGATCAGGCCCAGCGCCAGCGTGCCCAGCACCGCGCCCGCAGCCGCCGCCAGCCGCCGCGCCGCCGCCTCGCCGGGCCAGGTTCGCGGCGTGAGGAAGAAGCCGAGCAGCACGCCCGCGACGAGCCCTCCGGCGTGTCCCCAGTTGTCCACTCCGGCCGATCCGACGCCGGCCGCGAACAGCGCCAGAAGCCAGGGCACGATGCGCAGCCCGAAGTACGACCGCAGCGGCCCGCGCACTCCCCGCCGCCAGCCGAAGGACGCCGACGCCCCCAGCACGCCGAAGGCAATGCCCGACGCGCCCAGCGAGATGGAGTCCGAGCCCACCGCCGACATCAGGGTCGTCCCCAGCGCCGTGAAGATGATCACCGCGAGATAGTCGGCCGGCCGCACCGCCCGCTCCAGCGCGCCGCCCACGTTCCAGATGGCGAAGGCGTTGAAGGCGAGGTGGAGGGGATCCTTGTGCAAAAAATTCGCGGCGAACAGCCGCCAGGTCTCGCCGCGGTCGAGGATGAGCGGCGTCGCCTTGGCACCATAGAGGAGGAGCGCCGGCAGCCCGAGGCCGGTGTGGACGCCCCCAGCCGCCACCAGCAGCCAGCCGCAGGAGAGCAGCAGCACGACTGTCACCCACGGAACACCCGCGATGGAGACGGCGCCGGACACTTCGGGCGGCACCGCGGCTCCGTCGCCGAGAGGGGTTGGGAAACTCGCTTCTTCCGTCCAAGCAGGCATTTGCCTTAGGATGCTCACGGTGGGGCCAAGGCGGCAGGCCCCTGCTTGTGGACGGTCAGGCTCGCCGGTGGCGAAATGCCCCGGCAGAGGAGAGCAATGAAGCTCATCATCGAGGACGACGAAGGTCGAAAGACAGTCGTCCCTGTGGTTCGGGAAGAGATCACCATCGGCAGGCAGGATGGCAACACCATCCGTCTGACCGAGCGCAACGTCTCGCGGCGGCACGCGCGTCTGGTGAAGGACAATGGGAGCCTCCTCATCGAGGATCTCGGGTCCTACAACGGCGTCCGCGTCAACGGCGAGAAGATCGCGGGCCCCACCAAGATCAAGGAAGGCGATCTGGTCGAGATCGGGGATTACGATC
This sequence comes from Deltaproteobacteria bacterium, assembly GCA_025350525.1. Taxonomy (GTDB): domain Bacteria; phylum Myxococcota; class Myxococcia; order Myxococcales; family 40CM-4-68-19; genus 40CM-4-68-19. The sequence goes on along the minus strand of JANXXR010000051.1, from coordinate 4,711 downwards.
TCGGCATCCAGGGCAAGTTCGACGCCGCCGCCGACGCCAAGGCCGCCGCCGGAAAGACGGTGCCGCCGGGCGCGGTCAAGGCTCCTGCCGCCGCCAAGGCCGCCTCGGCGCCGCCCGCCCCGCAGCAGGCCGCGCCGCCGCCCGCCGCGGTCGCTCCGCAGGAGCCGCCGCCCCCGCCACCTCCTCCGCAGGCCGCGCCCATGCAGCAGGCGATGCCGTCCGCGTCGGCGGGCGGGGCTACCGCCATCATCCGCGTCAGCGACATCATGAAGGCGGCCGGGCAGGTGGTGGAAGTCCGCGACCTGCAGCGCGCCGAGATGCCGCGCCTGGTGGGCCTCGTCGGGCCCTTCCGCGGCAAGGAATTTTATCTCATGCGGTCGGAGGTGAAGTTCGGCCGCACCGACGAGAACGACATCTCGCTCGACCACCAGTCGGTCTCGCGCCAGCACTGTAAGTTTCTGCTGGACGGCGGGCAGTGGAAGGTGGTCGACAACAAGAGCGCCAACGGCGTCCGGGTCAACGGCGAGGAGTACGCCGTCTCCAACATCAAGCCGGGCGACACGCTGGAGTTGGGCCACCTCAAGTTCCGCTTCTGCGGGCCGGGCGAGAAGTTCACGCCGCCGCCGGAAAAGTCGGATGAGTCGGCCAAGCCCGCGGGCAAGCAGCCCACCACCGCGGAGCTGATCGCGGGCGCGTCGCAGCCGGGCCGCGGCATGCCCGGACAGCAGGCGCAGGCGGCGCGCAAGTCGGGGCCGCCGGTGGCGCTCATCGCCGGAATCGGCGGCGGCCTGCTGGTGCTGGCCATCGTCGCCTTCCTCGTCGTCGGACGCAGCAAGAAGGGCGACGACGGCGGCGAGAGCGAAGGCGGCGTCAGCGGCAGCGCCGCGGTCAAGGCGGGCGACGCGGCCTTCAAGGGCAAGCACTTCATCAAAGCCAGCGAGCTCTACGAGAAGTCGGGCGAGACCTCGCCCAACAAGAAGCGCGCGGTCGAGGAGGCCAAGGGCGAGGAGCTCTACAACCAGCTCAAGGGCGCCATCGACTCGGGCGACGGCGACCGGGCCAGGACCCTCTTCGAAAAGTGCTCGGCCGAGTCCACCTTCTATTGCCAGAAGGCGCAGGAGATGGGCGACCAGGTGAAGAGCGCCTACGCCAAGAAGCACCTCGCCGCCGCCAACGCCGCCAAGACGGCGGGCAAGCTGGACGCCTGCCAGGCCGAGGTCAACAACGTGCTGGCCTTCGACGCGGCCAACTCCGAGGCGCAGGCGCTGGGCTCCCAGTGCGCCCCGCCGGAGACGGCCAAGGTCGACCCGGCGCCCAAGAAGGAGGGCCCAAGCCCCAAGGAGCGCGAGGCGAAGGCGGCCAAGCTCGCCAAGGACTCGCTCGATAAGCTCAACGGGCGCGACTTCGCCAACGCCGCGAAGCTGGCGCAGGCGGCGCTCAACCTGAACCCGACCGACCGGTCCACGCTGGGCACCGCCTACCGCACCCTCGGCTACGCCAATGCCTACCTCAACGATCGGGCGGCCGCGGTCAAGTGGCTCGAGAAGTACCTGCCCTTCTGCGCAGCCGACTGCCCGGCGGTGCACGCCTTCATCGGCCACTGAGCGCCTCGTTTTTTTAAAAACCCACCGCGAAGGCGCGAAGTCGCGAAGGGGTTTGCCGGTGCCCGGGCCACCATCGAGGTGGCGCGTTGCCTCGGACCCAACCCTTCGTGTCTTCGCGCCTTCGCGGTAAGATTTTGCTTTTGCAGGTTCGGTCACCTTTGACAGCGTTGGGCGAAGGCCCCCCGGTGCGGTAGATTCCATCGCCCGCGCGTTGGCGGATGGACTGCCCGGCGCTCGTTGACCTAAGCCTTGCGCGGAAGTTACAGGGGACCTCCATGAAGCTGATCATCGAAGACGACGAGGGTCGCAAGACCGTCATCCCCGTGGTGCGCGACGAGATCACCATCGGCCGCAACGACGGCAACATCGTGCGGCTGACGGAGAAGAACGTCTCGCGCAAGCACGGCCGCCTGCTGCGCGACCAGGGCCACTTCTACATCGAGGACCTGGGCAGCTTCACCGGCATCCGCGTCAACGGCGACCGCGTCCACGGCAAGGCGCTGGTGCGCGAGGGCGACCTGATCCAGATCAGCGAGTACGACCTGTCGCTGCAGGCCGGCCCCGACGAGAAGCCGGAGGGATCCGGCAAGGGCCTCGGCGACGACGACGAGGAGGCGACGCTGGTCCGCAAGCAAGCGCAGGACGGGGCGCAGCAGCAGGGCGCGGCGCCGGAACCCGCGGCGCAGGAGGCCGCCGCCCAGGCCGCGGCGCAGGCAACCCAAGCTGCCGCCGAAGCACGCGCCGCCGCCGCTGAGCAGGCGAAGTCCGACGCGCAGAAGCGCAAGATGGCCGAGACCGCCACCATCCGCCTCTCCGATCTGCGCGGCGAGGGCGGCGAGCAGCCAGTGCAGGACGTGCCGGAGGGGCAGCGCCCCAGGCTGGTGGGCATCTCGGGGACGTACCGCGGCAAGGAATTGGTCCTCGACCGCTCGCCCATCCGCCTCGGCCGCTCCGAGGAGAACGACGTCGAGATCGACCACCCCTCCATCAGCCGCACGCACTGCCGCCTGCACCTCGAGGCCGGCACCTGGAAGGTGATGGACGCCACCAGCCGCAATGGCGTGCGCGTCAACGGCGAGCCTTACGCCGCCATCGGGCTGCGGCACGGCGACGTGCTGGAGATCGGCCACCTGCGCTTCGCTTTCACCGAGCAGGGCAAGCCCTTCAAGCTGCCGGCGGAGTTCGCGCCCATGCAGACGGGCAAAGGCTTCTCGCAGGGCGGCAGTAGGACCGGCCTCTACCTCGGCCTCGGCATCGCCGTGCTGGCCATCGCCGGCGCCGGCCTCTTCGTGCTGGCGCGCTACCGCGGCGCGGGCGAGGACGACGCTGTCGAGGTGGTGCAGGGCTCGAAGGGAGAGCGCAAGTTTGCCCTGCGCGCCGCCGACCAGGCGCTGGCCGCCCACCGCTACACCGAGGCGCTGCGCAACCTCGACGGAGCGCAGCAGGCCGGCGCTTCCGCGGCCGAGCTGAAGAACTACAACGTCGTGCAGTCGGAAGCGCGCAGCGAGGACCTCTACCGCGAGATGGAATCGGCGGCCTCGTCGCAGGACTGGGAGCGCGCCCGCAAGCTCCTCAACGTGCTCAGCTCGAACAAGACCTTCTATGGGCAGAAGGCGGTGGAGAAGTCGGACGCCATCACCGCCGGCTACGTCAACCTGCACATCGCCGCCGCGGGCCTGATGAAGGACAAGGACAACGCCGGCTGCCTCTCGGAGGCGCAGCTGGCGCTCACCGCCAATCCGGCTTCGGCCGACGCGCAGTCGCTGGTCGAGACCTGCAAGAAGCCGGTGGTGGTGGCGGCCTCGGTGGCGTCCGCGCCGCCCCGCTCGTCCTCGCGCGCGCAGGCGGCCGTCTCCGACGACAGCGAGGCCAGGAAGCTGGTCAACGACGGCAACACCCGGCTCATCGGCCAGGACTTCCCCGGCGCCATCGCGCAATACCAGAAAGCGCTTTCGCTCAAGCCCACCGACGCGGTGCTGGGCGGCGTCTACCGCAGCATGGGCATCGCCTTCACGCGGCAGGGCAACATCGAAGAGGGCGCGCATTACTACAAGCTCTACCTGCCCCTCTGCACCAACGCGGCGGAGAAGTCGCAGCTGAAGAAGGTGCTCGACGATTACGAGGCCCGGCGCCGCTAGCAGGCAAAACGGACACCGTGGCCACGGTAGACGGTCCCCGCTCAACCCTGTAAGTTACACCTGTCAGGGGGACTCGTGGACATCCGTATACTCGTAGTCGACGACGATCAGGATTCCTGTGATCTCATCGAGCGCATCCTCAAAAAGGAAGGCTATCGCGTCGTCACGCTCACCGATCCACGCCGGGTCGAGGACGAGCTGCGCCGCAACGAGGTCCACCTCGCCATCGTCGATCTGAAGATGCCCGACCTCTCGGGCCTGGACGTGGCGCAGATCATCAAGCGCCACGATTCGGATTGCTCGGTGATCCTCATGACCGGGTACGCGACGCTGGACTCGGCGGTCTCGGCGCTGCGCTACGGCGTGGTCGACTACCTCAAGAAGCCGGTCCGCGAAGACGAGCTGGTGGGCGCGGTCCGGCGCGCGCTCGCCGCCAAGGGTCTCTCGCTCTTGCCCGAGGAGGAGCTGCACCGCAACATCGGGTCGGCCATCCGCGACCTGCGCAAGAAGCGGACGCTCACGCTCAAGCAGCTGGCCAAGCGCACCGGGCTCTCGGTGTCGTTGCTCTCGCAGATCGAGCGGGCCGAGAGCAGCGCCTCGGTGACCTCGCTCTACAAGATCGCCCACGCGCTCAAGATCCGGCTGCCCGAGCTGTTCGCGCGGGTCTAGCGGCGTCTCAGCGGCGTCTAGCGGCCGGTCCAGCGAGGCGGTCGGCGCTCGAGGAAGGCAGCGCGGCCCTCCTTGGCGTCGGCGCTCGCGAACGCCTCCCGGCGCAGGTGATCGAGCTCGGCGCGGGTCCCGTCGTCGAGGGCGGTGCGCGACACCGCGTTCAACGTCCGCTTCATGCCGGCGATGCTCCTCGGCGCCAGCGCTGCCAGATCAGAGGCGAGCTTCAGCGCCGCCCCCAGCGGCTCGTCAGCGACCTGATCGACGAGCCCCATGCCCTCTGCATCGGCCGCCGAGAGCTGG
>JANXXR010000533.1 GCA_025350525.1 Deltaproteobacteria bacterium | reverse complement strand
CTGGCCGACATCGCCATCGCCGACCCGCAGGCGTTTGCCGCCATCGCCAAGCGCGCCGCGGCCTAGATTCGTTTGAGCAGCAACGAACGGAGCCGCGCGGGGGACACCCGGCGCGGCTCTCGCCTTTTCAGGAGCCGGACTTGCCCGACGTGATCGAACAGATCGACAGCCTCCTCGCCGCCGCCCGCGCCGAGCTTGCGGCCGCGGCCGGCGAGCCGCACGTCGAGGCGGCGCGGGTGAAGTACCTGGGCAAGAGCGGCTCGCTCTCGTCGCTGCGCAAGGGCATGGGCGCGGTGCCCCCGGCCGACCGGCCGAAGTTGGGCAAGCTGGTCACCGACGCCATCGCGCAGCTCGAGGCGCTGCTCGAGCAGACGCGGACGGCGCTCGGGCAGCGCGCGCTGCAGCAGGATCTCGAGCGCGAGAAGCTCGACGTCACGCTGCCCGGCCGCACCCGCCGGCGCGGTCACCGCCATCCGGTCTCGCGGGCGCTGGACGACATCATCGAGATCTTCGCCCGCCTGGGCTTCCACGTCGCCGACGGCCCCGAGATCGAGTGGGACCTCTACAACTTCGAGAAGCTGGGCCTGCCCAGGGACCACCCTGCGCGCGATATGCAGGACACCTTCTATCTCGAGACCCGCCTCCCGCCGCCGCCCGGCTCGCCGCCGACCCGGGGCGCGCAGGAGCAATTGCTCTTGCGCACGCACACCAGCCCGGTGCAGGCGCGCACCATGCTGGGCCAGCCGCCGCCGGTGCGCATCATCGCGCCGGGCAAGGTCTACCGCGTCGACTCCGACGTGACCCACACGCCCATGTTCCACCAGGTGGAGTGCTTGCACGTCGAGAAGGGGCTCTCCATGGCGCACCTGCGCGGCACCCTCGACGCCTTTGCCAAGGCCTTCTTTGGTCCCGAAATCAAGACGCGGCTGCGGCCCAGCTACTTCCCCTTCACCGAGCCGTCAGCCGAGGTGGATGTCTCCCACGCGCTCTGCGGCGGCAAGGGTTGCAAGATCTGCAAGGGCACCGGCTGGCTCGAGGTGCTGGGCTCCGGCATGGTCAACCCCGACGTGCTCAGCGGCGTCGGCTACGATCCGGAGCAGATCACCGGCTACGCCTTCGGCGTCGGCATCGACCGGCTGGCCATGCTCCGCCACGGCATCGACGACCTGCGCCTGCTCTTCGAGAACGACGTCCGATTCCTGGAGCAGCTGTGAACCCGATCCACACCGCGCCGCAGGCGCCTCCCCACGGGTCCATTGCGAGCGGAGCGAGACAATGAAGATCTCCGTTCGCTGGCTGCGCGAGCTCTGCCCCGTCACCCTCTCCGACGACGAGATCGCCCAGCGCCTGACGCTGGCCGGCCTCGAGGTGGAAGGCCGCGAGTCGCGCTCCATCGGCCCCGGCGTGGTGGCCGCCCGCGTGGTCTCGCGGACGCCCGTCGCCGGCAGCGATCACCTGAGCGTCTGCCAGGTGGACGACGGCGCAGGAACGCACCAGGTCGTCTGCGGCGCGCAGAACTACGCCGCGGGCGACGTGGTGCCGATGGCCCGGCCGGGCGCGACCCTGCCCAACGGCATGCAGATCAAGCAGGCGAAGCTGCGCGGCGTCGAGAGCAACGGCATGCTCTGCTCGCAGCGCGAGCTGGGCCTCTCCGACGATCACGCCGGCTTGATGATCCTGCCGCCCCAGACGCTCATCGGCGCGCCCCTCGGCGAGCTGCTCGGGCTGCCCGACACCGTCTTCGAGATCAACGTCACCCCCAACCGCCCCGACGCCTTGAGCCACCTCGGCATCGCGCGCGAGCTCTCGGCGCTGACGGGAGTGCCGCTGCGCCTTCCGCAGACGGCGCCCGCCGGCGAGGCCAAGGTCCCGGCCCACGTGCACGACGAGGATCCGGAGCGCTGCCCGCGCTACCTCGCGCGCGTCATCGAGGGAGTGAAGGTCGGCCCTTCGCCGCTGCCCGTCCAGGAGCGGCTGCGCGCGTGCGGCGTGCGGCCGATCTCCAATGTCGTCGACGCCACCAATCTGGCGCTCCTCGAGCTGGGGCATCCGCTGCACGGCTTCGATCTCGACAGGCTCGCCGGCGAGAAGATCATCGTGCGGCGCGCGGCCGAGGGCGAACTCATGACCACGCTCGACGGCAAGGAGCGCAAGCTCAGCGCCGACGACCTGGTCATCGCCGACGCCGAGAAGCCGGTGGCGCTGGCCGGCGTGATGGGCGGGCAAACCAGCGAGGTGAGCGACTCCACCACGCGCATCCTCCTCGAGAGCGCCATGTTCGAGGCGGCCGGCATCCGGCGGACCGCCCGGCGCCACGGGCTGCACACCGAGGCGTCGCACCGCTTCGAGCGCGGCATGGACGAGAAGACGGCGGCGCTCGCGGCCGACCGCTGCGCCGAGCTGATCGCGCAGCTGGCCGGAGGACGGGTGCTGCCGGGGGTCATCGATCGCTATCCGGCGCCGCTGCCGCAGACGCAGGTCTGGGTGCGCCCGGCGCGGGTCTCGGCGCTGCTCGGCACCGACGTCAGCGCGCGCGAGGTGGAGCAACGCCTTTCCTCGCTGCAGCTCGAGCCGCTCGACGGCAACCCAGAGCGGCGGCTGTGGGGCGTGCCCTCGTGGCGGCGCGATCTGACCCGCGAGATCGACTGCATCGAGGAGGTGGCGCGGCTGCGCGGCTACGACAGCATCCCCATCGAGATCCCCAAGGCGGGCGTCGGCGAGACCGCGGCCGTTCTCCCGCAGGCGCGGGTCAAGTCGGCGGCGCGCGCGGCGCTGGCGGCGGCGGGCTGCGACGAGGTGCTCAACTACAGCTTCGTCCCCGAGCGCGATCTGCTGGCGCTGGACCCCGCGGCGAAGCCGCTGCGCGTGGCGAATCCGCTGACGGTGGAGCAGGGCGCGATGCGCACCTCGCTCTGGCCCGGACTGCTCCGCAACCTCGGCCACAACCTCGCCCGCGGAACGCGCGACCTCAAGATCTACGAGCTGGGACGCATCTACCTGCCCCTGCCGGATCCGCGTCACCCCGACGGCCCCTTGGCCTGGCCGGCGTGGGAGCCCGACCACCTGGCGCTGGCGATGACCGGGCGCCGCGCCCCCAAGGGCTGGACGGGCGGCGGCGAGGCGGTGGACTTCTACGATCTCAAGGGCGCCCTCGAGGACCTGCTCGAGGCGATGGGAATCTCGGAGGTGGCCTTCGTGCCCGCCCAGGTCGCGCCGCTGCATCCGGTCAGCGCCTCGGAGCTTCGGGTGGCGGGCCGTCGCGCCGGCGTCCTCGGGCAGCTGCATCCGACCGCGGCCCAACACTTCGAGGTGCCGCCGCAGACCTTCCTCGCCGAGCTGAACTGGCAGGCGCTGCTCGACCAGGCGACGGCGCTGCATGGCTTCCACGGCGTGCCGAAGTTCCCGGCGGTTGCCCGCGACCTCGCCTTCGTGGTCGATGCGGCGGTGCCGGCGGAGAAGATGCTGCAGGAGATCCGGGCCGCCGACGGCAAAAGGCTCCTCGAGCAGGTGTCGCTCTTCGACGTCTACCGCGGCGCGCCGGTGCCGGAAGGAAAGAAGAGCGTGGCCTTCGGGCTCTCGCTGCGGGCGGCCGACCGCACCTTGACCGACGGCGAGGCCGACGCGCTCTGCGCCGGCATTCGCGACCGGCTCAAGTCCGCGCTGGGCGCGGAGATCCGCGGGTAGTTTCCCACGCGATGGCGTCGTCGAGGCGGTCCTGGCCGAAGAAGAGCTCGCCCGCGGCGAGGAAGTCGGGCGCGCCGAAGATGCCCAGCCGTATCGCCTCGGCGGTGTTGGCCCGCAGCTGCGCCCGGACCTCGGTCGAGGCGGCCAGCTCCAGCGCCTGCGCGCCGTCGCCGCCGATGCCGTCCACCAGCGCCCGCAGCACCTCCGGCTGGGCGATGTCCTGGTCCTCGGCGAAGTTGGCGCGGAAGATGGCGCGCACCAGCGGGCCGGTGGCCGCTCCGGCGCAGCAGGCCACCCGCGCGGCCAGCACGCTGCTGCGCGGAAAGACGGCGGGCCGCCGCCAGGGCAGCTGGTACTTCTCGCAGAGCCGCTCGAGGTCGCGCCACATGTACTGGCCGCGCTCGCGGTGCACGTTGAAGGGCGAGTCGCGGATCCCCAGCTGCTGCTCGAAGAGCGGCCCGAGCAGGAAGGGACGGTGCGAAAGCGTGACGCCCGCCCGCGCGCAGGCATCTTCCACGCGCAGGGCGGCCACGTACGAGTAGGTGCTGGCGAAGTCGAACCAGAACTGCATGGACCGGAGACTACTGCGCGGTCACGCTGATGTCGTCGAGGGCGACGCCCCAGTCGGTGACGGAGGCATCCGACTGCAGCGAGAAGGAGATGCGCACCTTGGACTTGCCGGCGAACTTCGACAGGTCGATGACCCCCTGCGGCGCCCAGCCGTTCCAGCCCGGCGAGCGGCCCGACCCGGCGGCCAGCTTGGTCCAATGGTGTCCGTCGTCGCCCGAGGCCCAGACGTAGAAGTTGTCGTAGTAGTCCTCGGTCTCGAACTTGTACGTGAACTTGAGGGTGGCCTTGCTGACGCCCGCGAGGCTGAAGGCCGGCGAGGTCATGAAGGTGGCCGTGTTGTTGGCGTAGTTGCGGCCGGCGTTGGAGCGGAAGCGGTGGGTGCCGCTGTGCGAGGCCGCCGAGGTCTCGATGCTCCAGAGCGGGTCGCCCGGGTGGCGCGAGGTGAAGACCCAGCCGAGGTTGCCGTTCTCGGCGTCGTCGGAGAAGACGGTGCCGGTGCTGGGCGGCGGGGCGGCGGTGACGGTGACGCCGAAGGTGACGCTGTGGCTGGCCGCGCCGCTCACGCCGGTCAACGTCAGCGTGTAGCTGCCGGCGGCGGCGGAGGCGTCGGCAACGAGCGCGACCTCGGTGCTGCCGGCGCCGTGGACGGTGGCGCTGGCGAAGGTGGCGGTCAGCCCGGCGGGCGCGCCCGAGGAGGAGAGCGCGACATCGCCCGCGAAGCCGTTGGCGGCGCTCACCGACAGCGTGGCGTGGCCCGAGCTGCCGGCCTGCAGCGAGATCGAGCCGGGCGCGACCACGACGCTGAAGTCGGGCTGCGCGGCGGCGGTGATTTCGAGGGCGATGCTGGCCGAGTGGGTCAGGGCTCCCGCCGTGCCGGTGACGGTGATGGCGGCCGAGCCCGCGGCGGCGCTGGCGGCGACCGCGAGGGTGAGAGTCGAGGTCCCCGCGCCGGCGACGGTGTTGGAGGAGAAGGTCGCGGTCACGCCCCCGGGCAGGCCAGCGGCGCTGAGGGTTACCCCGCTGTTGAACCCGTTGAGGGCAGCGATGGTGACGGTTGCGTCCGCCGCGTTTCCCGCCTGGATGCTGAGCGCTGCCGGAGCCGCGGCGATGGAGAAGTCGGGCTGGGCGGTGGCGCTGCCCACCAAGAGGGTGATGGTGGCCGAGTGGGTGAGCGCGCCCGAGGCGCCCGTGACGGTGAGCGGGTACGCGCCGTCCGCGGCAGAGGCGCCGATGGCGACGTTGAGCGTCTGGCTGTTGCCGCTGCCGGTGAAGCGGTTCTTCGAGTCGGTGGGCAGGCCGCTGACCGAGAAGGTCACCGCAGAGGTGAAGCCGCCCGAGGGCGTGGCCGTCACCGCGAAGGTGGTCGAGTCGCCCTGCTGGACCGTCTGCGATGCGGGCGTCACTGCCAGCGCGAAGTCGCCCGCGGGAGGGGGCGTGCCGATCGACCGCTGCGAGACGCACTTGCCCTCGGCGTTGCTCCAGGTGGTTTGCACCCGGTAGCCGTGGAGGCTGGCATTGGGGTCGCCGGCGCA
>JANXXR010000527.1 GCA_025350525.1 Deltaproteobacteria bacterium | reverse complement strand
GACGCGGGCGGCGCGGAGGTCCGCGGGTACGAGCACTACCCGCTGCGGACCACCACCTTCAAGCCCTTCATCCAGCGGCTGGTGGGCCGCGCGCCGGAGGATCTGCAAGAGCGGCAGACGTACTCCGACGAGGCCGAGAAGATCGCCAAGGAGATCACCGACCCCTACCGCCGCCGCAAGGCGCTGGCCGCCCTCAAGGGCCAGCAGGCGCCGGTGGTGGACTTCGACGCGCTCTTCATCCCCGACAGCTCGCGCACCGTGCGGCTGATCGCGCCGGCCATCGCCGCCGAGGACGTGATCACCGCCGGCTGCGACACCAAGGAGCTGGAGGTCGTCAAGCGGACCACCAAGAACGATCAGCTCCGCACCGTGCAGCTGCTCGGGACCTCGCTGTGGGACTCCGGCGATCTGGTGGACGAGCGCTCGGGCATCGCCCGCTACGTGCAGTGCGCCATCTTCGTGGACGTCTTCTTTCCGCAGTCGGACCGGCCGGCCACCAAGCGGTTCGTGGACGACTACGTGAACACCTACCACCGCCAGCCGGGCTTCCTCGAAGCCCACGCCTTCGATGCATCGGGGTTGCTCAAGAGGGCCATCGAGGAGCGGCATCCGCAGTCGCGCGCCGACCTGCGCGACGCGCTGGCGGGCCTGAAGAAGCCCTTCGAGGGCGCCGCGGGCGACACGCTCCTCGGCAAGGACCGGGAGGCGCAGAAGCCCTTCTTTTGGCTCTGGATCAACCGCGGAACCATCCAGGAGTTCGACCCGGACGGAACGCCGCCGGTGCCGGCCGCCGGGATGGCGGCGAAGAAGTAGGCGCCGGATTCAGGCCTGAGGCCTGTTTCATGGCTAGACTTCCCCAGATGCCGAAGATGATGGTCTTCCCCTTCACCGTCTCGCTCGATGGAGCAGGGCGGATGCTCGACCAGGCGCAGGGGGTCTACGCCCGCTCGCTTGCGCGCATGCTGGCGGAGCGCCTGACCGCGCCACCCAACCTCGCCGCGAGCCTCGCGACCCTCACCGCCGACGGGCCGCTCGACGGCGAGAACGGCGCCGAGGGCCACGGCTGGGTGGTCGCCTCGCAGCCCTGGACGCTGGACGAGGCCTGCCACATCGGCCTGCCGGAAGGGACCGAGTACGTGCTGCACGGATCGGCGGAGCTGACCGACCGCGTGCGCATCCGGATCCTGCTGGTGGACTCGCCCGAGCATAAGCTGGCCCTCGACCACGTCGTCATCCGCCCCCGCAACGAGCTCTTCTCGGCGCTGGACGAGGCCGCGCGGGAGATCGCGCGGGCGCTGGGCGAGGCGGCGCCGGAAGGCCCCTGGCCTACCCGCGACGTCGAGGCTTTCGTCGCCTACCTGCGCGGCCGCGACATGAGCGCCGCCCACGAGGCGGGCGTGAGGGTCCCCGACCCGAAGAAGAGCTTCGATCCGTACCTCGAAGCGGCGCGGCGCGACCCGCTTTTCACCGACGCGCAGGACCGCATGCTGGCGCTCGCCCTCGACTTCGCGCTCGGCGGGCAGGGGCCGGTGTCGGTGGCGCGGGAAGGCTGCGAGAAGCTGCTCGCCATCGACCCGCTGGCGCACAAGGCGCACGTGACGCTGGCGGAGATGGATCTCGCCGAGGGAGATCCGGTGGCGGCCGAGGCGCGCCTGCGCAAGGCGCTCGAGCTGCAGCCCGACTGGTCGCCCGGCTTCGAGCGCCTGGGCACGGCGCTGACGCGGCAGGAGCGGTACGCCGAGGCGATCCCCTGGTTCCAGAAGGCGCTGGTGGAGCGCAGCGATGACAGCGACGCGCTGCAGGGGCTGGGCGTGGCGCTGGCGGAGTGCGGGCATCTGGAAGACGCGGTCCGCTGCTGGCTGGCCACGCTCGGGCTCGGGGTGCGGTCGTTCCACCTCCACGACAACCTCGCCAAGGTCTACACGCTGCTGGGCCGTCATGCGGAGGCCCGCGAGCAGCGCGTGCTCTCGCGCCAGCTGCAGGGCAAGCCGCGGTTGGGCCTTTACCTCTTCCGCGAGGCGTGGGAATGGCTCACGCGTGGATCCGGCCCCCGCTGAGACCGAACGGCTTCTGCCCGCGCCCGCACCGGGGACGCTGGGCGCGCTGCGGCCGCCGTGGCTCAACATCATCCTCTTCGCCCTGACCTTTGCGTCGGCGTTCGCGTCGGGCAGCGTGCTCACCGACACGCAGCTTCCCAAGCCGACGCCGGCCGAGATGGTGCGGCACGGCCTCGGCTTCGCCGCCGCGCTCCTCTTCATCATGCTCGCCCACGAGATGGGCCACTTCGTGCTCGCGCGCCGGCACAAGGTGGACGCCACCTGGCCCTTCTTCATCCCCGCGCCGCTGCTCTCGGTGATCGGCACGCTGGGCGCGGTCATCCGGCTGCGCTCGCTGCCGCGCACCCGCAAGGCGCTGCTCGACATCGGCGCGGCCGGGCCGCTGGCGGGCTTCGTCGCGACCATTCCGGTCTTGATTTGGGGACTGAAGCTCTCGACGGTGGTCGCGGCCGAGCCGGAGACGCCGCGCTGGTCGCTCTTCGAGGCCGGCCTGACCTGGTACCAGTCGGGACACTGGCCGCCGATGCGCGAGGCCTTCGACCTGGGGACTCCGCTGGGGATGGCGCTCTGCGAGAAGCTGGTCATCGGCGACTTGCCCGCCGGCATGGCCCTGGCGCTTCACCCCATCGCGGTGGCGGGCTGGTTCGGCTTCTTGCTCACGGCGCTGAACCTCTTGCCACTCGGGCAGCTCGACGGGGGCCACGTGCTCTTCGGCTTCTCGCCGCGGCTGCACCGGCTGCTCGGTCCGCCGCTCTCGGCGGGGCTGCTCGGGCTGGGCGTCTTCACCGCCTTTCCGGGCTGGATCCTCTGGGGCCTGATCATGGGCCTGGGGCTGGGCGTCCATCCGCCCCTGGAGGAGCCGGAGCAAAGCCTCGACGGACCGCGCCGGGCGCTGGTGATCCTCTGCGTGGCGCTCTTGGCGCTGTCGTTTTCGCCGGTGCCGCTGGCCCTGCTCGCGGGGTAGAAGAAGGCGTGCCCGAAGACGATTCGCTGCGCGCGCTGCTCGAGCCCGGCGGCGCGCTCTCCCGCGTGCTCCCCAACTACGAGCCGCGGCTCGTCCAGCTGCAGATGATGCAGGTGGTGGCGGGCGCGCTCAAGAACAGCCGCGCCGCCGTGGTCGAGGCAGGCACCGGCACCGGGAAGACGCTGGCGTACCTGCTGCCCGCCGCCAAGAGCGGGCTCAAAGTCATCGTCAGCACCGCCACCAAAAATCTCCAGGAGCAGCTGGCCGAAAAGGACGTCCCGCTGCTCAAGTCGCTGGGCGTGGACGCGAAGTTCGCCTTCCTCAAGGGGCGGCAGAACTATCTCTGCCTGTTGCGCTACGAGCAGTTCGAGCGCAACCCGACCTTCGCCGTGCGCGACGAGGCGGCGCTCTTCGAGGGCATCGCCGATTGGGCAAAGACGACGCAGACCGGCGACCGCAGCGAGCTGACCGAGCTGCCCGACAACCTCGCCTCCTGGCGCGATCTGTCGGCGAGCGCCGACCAGTGCCTGGGCCAGAAGTGCGCCCACTACGACAACTGCTTCGTCTTCCGCATGCGGCGGCTGGCGGGCGACGCCGACGTCATCGTCGTCAACCACCACCTCTTCTTCGCCGACCTGGCGCTGCGCAGCTCGTCGGCGGGGGACACCGGCGCCGCCGTGCTGCCCAGATACGACGCGGTCATCTTCGACGAGGCGCACGCAGTGGAAGAGGTGGCCACCGAGCACTTCGGCGCGCAGCTCTCGAGCTTCCGGGTCTCGGAGATCGGGCGCGACGCGATCAAGGCGCTGCAGACGCGGCCGCAGCTTCTGGCCGCGCGGGACCTGGCGGCGCGGCTCCTGCGCGACGGCGGCGACTTCTTCACCGCGGCGCTGGCGACGGCGCCGGAGACCCGGCCGCAGCGCGGGGGGCGTGCGAGGCTCTCGGGAGATTTTGCCAGGCCAAGAGCCGACGAGAACGCGCGCTGGGCGCTCTCCCCCGGCGCCCTCCAGCCGGCGGAGCCGCAGCGCCTGGAGCTGGCGGAAATGGTCCGCGCCCTGGGCGCCGCGCTCTCGGATCAGGACGAGGAGCTCCAGCTGCTCGAGCGGCGCTGCACGGCGCTCAACGCCGACCTCGGGCTCTTCTCCGCCTCCCAGCAGGACGCCCGCCTGGTCCACTGGGCGGAGGCGCGCGCGGGGCACCTCTTCCTCCACGCCTCGCCCATCGACGTCGCTTCGATCCTGCAGGACAAGCTCTACGAAAAGATCGGCCCGGTCGTCTTCACCAGCGCCACCCTGGCGGTGGGCGGCGGGCTCGACTACTTCGAGAAGCGCATCGGGCTCAAGGACGACTCGGGCTCGCTCTATCCGCTCGACGACCGCGTCCTCGCCTCGCCCTTCGACTATGAGACGCACGCCGCGCTCTACCTGCCGGAAGCGATGCCCGATCCTCAGGATGCGTCGTTTCCGGAGGCGGTGGCCGGCGAGCTGCGCAAGCTGCTCCCCATCACGGGCGGCCGCGCCTTCGTGCTCTTCACCTCCTTGCGCAACATGCGAGCGGTCCACGCGCTGCTCGAGGACGAGCTGCCCTGGCAGGTGCTGCTCCAGGGCGAGCAGCCCAAGCAGCAGCTCCTCAAGCGCTTCCGCGAGAAGCCCAGCGTGCTCTTCGCTTCGCAGAGCTTCTGGGAGGGCGTGGACGTGCCGGGCGACGCCCTGAGCATGGTGGTGATCGACAAGCTTCCTTTCGCTTCTCCCTCGGAGCCGCTGGTGGCCGCGCGCATCGACCGGCTGCGCGCGCAAGGTGAGGACGCCTTCTACGGCTACCAGGTGCCGCAGGCGGCGCTGGCGCTCAAGCAAGGCTTCGGGCGGCTCATCCGCAGCGCCACCGACCGCGGCCTCGTCGCCGTGCTCGACGCGCGCATGACCCGCAAGGGCTACGGCCGGCTCTTCGTCGAGACGCTGCCGCGCTGCCCGGTGCTGCGCACGCCCGAGGAGGCCCGGGCCTTCTGGACCAGGGCCGAAGCGCGGTAAGGTCTGCTGGTCACAGGCTGGAGCACCTTTTCATGGAAGAGCACGAGCCCTTCGACATCCCCGACGTGCTGCCGCTGCTCCCGGTGCGCGACGTGGTGGTGTTTCCGACGCAGGTGGTGCCGCTCTTCGTCTCGCGGGAGATCTCGCTCTCGGCGGTGGAGCACGCGCTGGCCCACGACCGGCTCCTCTTCGTGGTGGCCCAGCGCGATTCCAGCGACGATTCTCCCGAGGTGCCCGCCGGCCTCTACCCCCTGGGGACCTGCTCGCTGATCCTGCGCCAGCGCCAGCTGCCCGACGGGCGGGTGAAAGTTCTGGTGCAGGGCCTCGTCAAGGCGACGCTCGAGGAAGTGGTCGGGCTGCAGCCGTGCACCCGCGCCCGGCTGCGCAAGATCCACGAGCTGCCCTTCGATGCGCCCGGCGACGCCGCCCTCGAGGCCGACGCCCTCTGCCGCAGCGTCAAGATCCACCTCGAGAAGCTGATCGCCACCGGGCGCGGCATCTCGCCGGAGAACCTGCTCGTCATCTCCGGCGTCACCGATCCGGGGCGGCTCGCCGACCTCTGCGCCTCGAGCCTCTCGCTCAAGCCCGCCGAGGCTCAGGAGCTGCTCGAGCTGCTCGATCCGATGGCCCGCCTGCGCCGCATCCACGACAAGATCGCCCGCGAGTCGCAGGTGCTGGCCATGCAGGCGCGGCTGCAGAGCCAGGCCAAGGAGGAGATCAGCCGCACCCAGCGCGAGTACTACCTGCGCGAGCAGCTGCGGCAGATCCAGCACGAACTGGGCGAGCGCGACGAGAAGGCCGACATGGTGGCCGAGCTGCGCGGCAAGATGGGCGCGGCCCAGCTGCCTCCCGCTGCCGCCGACGAAGCCGGGAAGGAGCTGCGCCGGCTCGAAGGCATGAGCCTCGAGTCGGCGGAGGGCGCGGTGCTGCGCAGCCACCTCGAGTGGATCTGCGAGTTGCCGTGGGCGCGCGCCACCTCCGACAAGCTCGACCTCAAAGAGGCGCGGCGCGTCCTCGACGAAGACCACCACGGCCTCGCCCGGGTGAAGGAGCGCATCCTCGAGGTGCTGGGCGTCCGCAAGCTGAAGCCGGAAGGAAAGAGCCCGATCCTGCTCTTCCTCGGCCCGCCCGGCGTCGGCAAGACCTCGCTCGCGCGCAGCATCGCCCGCGCCATGGGCCGCAGCCTGGCCCGCGTCTCGCTGGGCGGCGTGCGCGACGAAGCCGAGATCCGCGGGCACCGCCGCACCTACGTCGGCGCGCTGCCGGGGCGCATCCTCCAGGGAATCAAGCAGGCGGGGACGCAGAACCCGGTCTTCGTCCTCGACGAGATCGACAAGCTCGGCGAAGGAGTGCATGGCGATCCGTCCTCGGCGCTCCTCGAGGTCCTCGACCCCGAGCAGAACCACGCCTTCCGCGACCACTACCTGAACCTCGAGTTCGATCTCTCGCGCGTCTTCTTCATCGCCACCGCCAACACGCTCGACGGCATTCCGCCGGCGCTGCGCGACCGGATGGAGATCATCGAGCTGTCCGGCTACTCCGAGGAGGAGAAGCTGGCCATCGCCCGGCAGCACCTCTTGCCGCGGCAGCGCGAGGAGCACGGCCTCACCGCGCCCCAGCTGGAGCTGCCGGTGCAGACGCTCTCGGCGGTGGTGGGCAGCTACACGCGCGAGGCCGGCGTGCGCGAGTTGACCCGCGAGCTGGCGGCGGTCTGCCGCAAGGTCGCGCTGCAGATCGCCGAGGGAAAGATCGAGCGCAAAACCGTCGAGCCCGCCGATCTGCAGGCGCTGCTCGGCATTTCGCGCTTCGACTCCGTCTCCGCCGAGCTGGAGGAGACGGTGGGCGCCGCCACCGGGCTCGCCTGGACGCCGTGGGGCGGAACCGTCCTGCGCGTCGAGGTGACGGCGATGCGGGCCGGGCGCTCGCGGGGACTGATCCTCACCGGGCAGCTGGGCTCGGTGATGCAGGAGAGCGCGCAGGCGGCCCTCTCCTACGTCCGCTCGCGCGCCACCGGCTGGGGCGTGCCGGCCGACTTCTTCGACCAGCACGATCTCCACCTGCACGTGCCGGCCGGCGCCATCCCCAAGGACGGCCCCAGCGCCGGCACCACCATGGCCGCGGCGCTTGCTTCCCTGCTCACCGGGCGACCGTGCAGGTGCAGCGTGGCCATGACCGGCGAGATCACCCTGCGCGGAAGGATCTTGGCGGTAGGCGGCGTTCGGGAGAAACTGCTCGCCGCCGCCCGGGCGGGGGTGGAGCGGGTCTGCATCCCGCAGGGAAATGCGCGGGAGCTGCCGGAGCTGCCCGCCTCACTGAAGCGGAAACTCGAGATCGTGCCGATCTCGACGCTCGACGATCTCTTCGCCCAGGTCCTTCTGGGCGGAGCACCGGTGGACGGTGCGAAGGCCCGCGTGGCCATCGCAACCGCGGGGTGAAGAGAAGTGCAGTTCAACACGGGGCAACGCGAGCTGACTCTGAAGATCGTCTACTACGGCCCCGGCTTGTCCGGGAAGACGACCAACCTGCGCGCGCTCTACCAGAGGGTCCAGCCGCACCTGCGCGGACACCTCATGACGCTCGACACCGCCGACGACCGCACCCTCTTCTTCGACACGCTGCCGCTGGTCTTCCGCGCTGGCAACCTCAAGGTCAAGCTCAAGCTCTTCACCGTGCCGGGGCAGGTGATGCACAACTCCACCCGGCGCATCGTGCTGCAGGGCGCCGACGCCATCGCCTTCATCGCCGACAGCCAGCCTTCCAAGCGGCAGGAGAACTACAAGTACTGGCTCAACATGGTGGAGAACCTCAAGGCCAACGGCCTCTCCATCGAGACGCTGCCCAACGTGGTCCAGTGGAACAAGAAGGACCTGGGCGACGCCACCACCGTCGACGCCATCGCCAAGATGCGCCTCGAGGGAAAGCAGCCCGTCTACGAGGCGATGGCGGTGCGCGGCGAGGGTGTCGTGGAGACCTTCCTCGGTCTGGTCGACCTCACCTTTGGCCAGATCGACAAGCATTACCTCCTCTCCGACAAGCTGGGCTTGGACCGGCGCCAGTTCGTCGAGGAGGTTAGAAGGTGTCTGGTGGACCTGCCCACCGACGACGTAGCCGGGACCAACTAACGTGGCCGAGAGCATTTTACAAAAGCAGCTGGTGCTGGGTGAACTGCTCGATCTGCCCAGCTTCACCAACGTCTGCAAGACCTTCGTGGACCTCTACAAGATCGGCCTCAAGGTCTTCGACCAGCAGGGCACCAAGGTGGTGGACATGAAGGTCGCCTCCGGCGACTTCTGCGCCTACATGTTCGAAGGGCCCAACGGCCGGCGCCTCTGCACCGAGACGGTGACGCACATCAAGGTCCGCCCGCTCGACAACCTGCCGCGGGAGGACGGCAACATCGCCGTGCGCAACTGCTTCAGCGGGCTGCGGTATCTCATGATCCCGATCCTCTACGAGGGAGATCTGCTTGGCCGCATCATCTTCGGGCCCTTCTTGCCCGACGAGATCGGCGACCTGGGCGACGACTTGAAGGCGCTCGAGGGCGAGTTCGACCTGCGCAAGGCCAAGGAGCTGATCGACCGCATCCGCCGCGCGCCCGAGACGACGGTGCGGCGGATCATGGAGCACTTCGCCCGCATCGTCGACGTGTTGGTCTTCACCTCGCACCGGGCGATGATCTCGTCGCAGCTGCACATCGAGAGCGTCACCGAGAGCTACCGGGAAGTGCACGAGAAGAACAAGAAGCTCACCGACGCGATGGAGCGCCTTCAAGAACTCTCGCGGCTCAAGTCCAACTTCCTCGCCACCGTCTCGCACGAGCTGCGCACGCCGCTCACCAGCGTCATCGGCTACTCGGAGATGCTGCTCGCGGGCCTGGCCGGCGACCTGAACGACGAGCAGAAGGACTACCTCAAGACCATCCTCGAGAAGGGCGAGTCGCTCTTGCGGCTGATCTCGTCCATCCTCGATCTCTCGCGCATCGAGGCGCGCGGCGTACAGCTGGTGCGCAAGCTGGTGAGCCTCGACGACGTAGTGCAGAGCGCGCTTGAGTCGGTGCTGCCGCAGAGCCTGAAGAAGAACCTCACGCTGACCTCCAACCTGAGCCCGGCGGTGCAGACGGTCACGGTGGACGGCGACAAGCTGCGCCAGTGCGTGGTGAACCTGCTCTCCAACAGCGTCAAGTTCACGCCGGCGGGCGGAGTCATCCGGGTGGACGTCGGGCCCGCCGACCACGCGCCGGAAGCGGCCGGACCCTTCGGCAGCTCCGGATACTTCCAGATCGCCGTCACCGACAACGGCATCGGCATCGCCGAGGACCTGCAGCCCAAGGTCTTCGAGACCTTCTTCCAGGCCGACTCGTCGGCCTCGCGCGAGTACGGCGGGGCCGGCCTCGGCCTCTCCATCGTCAAGAGCTACGTCGAGGCGCACGGCGGCGAGGTGACGGTGAAGAGCGAGGCCGGCAAGGGCTCGACCTTCACGCTGGTCCTGCCCATCGAGCCGGCGGGCACCGGCATCGCGCTCGTCTAGTGCCCTCCGAGAGCGAGCTCATCGCTGCCTTCCTCGCGCCCTTTGGCGGCGGGGAGGGAGTGGGGAGCGACTGCGCTTGTGTGCGCGTCTCCCGCGGGATGAAGCTGGTCGCGACCACCGACGCCGTCGTCCAGGGCGTGCACTTCACGCTGCCGGGCTTTTCGCCCGAGGAGGTGGGGTGGAAGGCGCTGGCGGTCAACCTCTCCGATCTGGCCGCGGCGGGAGCGCGGCCGCGCTGGTTTCTCTGCGCGCTGGGAGTTCCGCCCTCGTCGCGGGCGCTGCCGCTCGCGGTGCGGATGGCGAAAGGCATGACCCCGCTCGCCCGCCGCTTCGGCTGCTCGCTGGTGGGCGGAAATGTCTCGCGCGCGTCGGAGTGGTCTTTGACGATCACCGCGCTGGGCGAGGCGCGCCGGCCGCTGACCCGCGCGGGCGCGCGGCC
>JANXXR010000503.1 GCA_025350525.1 Deltaproteobacteria bacterium | reverse complement strand
GACGCGGTCCTGCGCCTGGCCGAGTTTGCCGCCCAGCCTGAGGCCACCGTGATGCGCGACCGCGGCGAGGACAAGAAGCCGGTGCGCATCGACTTGAAGGCCGGCGTGGACGGACTCGTCGCCGACGGCCCGCACGGGCTGAGATTCACGCTCAAGGCCGGCGAGGCCGAGGCGGTGGCGCGGCCGGCCGAGCTCCTCACGGCGCTGTTCGGGGCGGAGGCGAGCCGGCCGGGGGTCGCCCGCCTGGTGCGCGAGAGCGTCGTCTTCGGCGCGCCCCGGCTGGTGTGAAGTTCCGGGCAGTCGGGCGTTCGCTTCTTGCAGCCTCGGGATCTGGATGCTACGCTCCACTGTCTGCTCCGAACTGCACGGGTGTGCAGGCCCCGGGGCCTCTAAAGGCGCGATGCAGACGGGGGCGGCGCGCAGCCGCGCACCTCCGAAAGCGGCGTCCCACGAGCGAGGCTGGGTGATCGGTTCAACTTCACTCTCCGGTTTCACGAGCGAGCGCCGCCGCGGCGCTCCGCCCTCGCGCGCCCTCTGTGCGCGAGTTGGAAAAGGATTCTTCGATGTCGAACATCTTGGTGATCAACGCCTCGGGTCAGGAGACCCGGGTCGCGCTGATCGAGCAGGGAACGATTTCTGAGTACTACCTGGAGCGGAAGAACGAGAAGGGGATAGTCGGCAACATCTACAAAGGCAGGGTGGTCCGGGTCCTCCCGGGAATGCAGGCCGCCTTCGTCGACATCGGTCTCGACAAAGCTGCCTTCCTCTATGTCGGCGACATCGTCTCCGACCCCACCTTCCCCGGCTTCAGCGAGGAGATGGACATCAAGGCGGGCACGGTCGAGGGCGATCCGCTCGAGGCCGAGGAAGACCTGCCCGAGCCGGCGGAAGACGCGGCCCTCGTCGCCGCAGCAGATGCCGCGCCGGCGGACGCATCCGCCGGATCTCCCGCAACGGAAGCGGCGACGCTTCCCGAGACCGGCCCCGTCGCCGAGGCAGCCGAGGCAGCCGAGTCTGCCGCCGCACAGAGCGCCGCCGCGCCTGGCGCCACTGCGCAGAGCGCCGCCGCGGAGCCCGCTCTCGAGCAGCCCGCTCCCGTCGCGGTGGAAGCAGCGGCGCCGTCCAACGCGCCTGCCGCCGCCCTCGAGGCCGAGCCGGCCGAAGTGGTGGACCTCTCCGCCGAGGAAGCTCTCGACGACGAAGAGGACGACGAGGAAGAAGAAGAAGAGCTGGACGAGGCCGACGCCGCGCACCTCGCCGCCGAGGAGGCGATGGCCGCCGAGCAGGCCTCCGTCGATGGCGAGCCGGCTGCCGCCGCCGATGGCGCAACTACGGCAGAAGCAAAGCCTGCGGAGCCCACCACGGGCGCCGCCCCCGCGGCAGCGCCGGAGGCCGGAGCACGCGGCCTTCCGGGCGAGCAGCGTCCGGCGGCCAAGGAAGGACGCCGGGGTCGCAGGCGGGGCGGACGCGGCCGTCGTCGCGGCGGCAGCGGAGAAGGACAGCGCCCCCCGGGCGCCGGACGCGCGGAAGCCGCGGCCCCCGCTGGCGAGCAGCAGAAGTCGGAGCGCCGCGGCAACGAGGGCCGCAGCTTCGGAGGCCAGGAGCAGCGCCGCGGATCGTCGGGCGGCGGCGGCGGCGAGAAGCGCGGCGGCAACGGCCACAAGCGCGCGCAGATCCAGGACCTGCTCAAGGAAGGCGACGAGGTCCTGGTGCAGGCGGTGAAGGACCCCATCGGCACCAAGGGCGCCCGCATCACCTGCCACATCTCGCTGCCGGGCCGCCACCTCGTCTTCATGCCGACGGTGGACCACGTCGGCATCTCGCGGCGCATCGAGAACGAGAAGGAGCGCCGCCGCCTGCGCGAGCTGGTGGACAAGTACCGGCCGGCGGGCACTGGCTTCATCGTCCGCACCGTCGCCGAGAACGAACCGTCGGAGAAGCTCACCGCCGACATCAAGTTCCTCCTCGGCCTCTGGAACGAGGTCGGCAAGAAGCGCGAGACCATGAAGGCGCCGGCCTGCGTGCACCCGGACCTCGACCTGATCCTGCGCAGCATCCGGGACCTCTTCTCCGACGAGGTGGAGAAGCTGGTCATCGACGACCGCGCCGAGTACGAGCGGGTGATCTCCTTCGTGGAGCAGGTGGCCCCGGAGCTCAAGAACCAGGTCGAGCTCTACGCCGGCGAGGAGCCCATCTTCGACGAGTACGGCATCGAGCAGGAGCTCTTGCGCGCGAGCAACCGCAAGGTCTGGCTCAAGTCGGGCGGCTACATCATCATCGACCAGACCGAAGCGCTGGTGGCCATCGACGTCAACTCTGGGCGCTACGTCGGCAAGAAGGGCGCCGGCGCTTCGCTCGAGGACACCATCACCAAGATCAACTGCGAGGCCGCCAAGGAGATCGTCTACCAGCTCCGGCTCAGGAATATAGGCGGTATCATCATCATCGACTTCATCGACATGGACAAAGGCCAGAACCGCGAGAAGGTCTTCAAGACCTTGCAGGACGCGCTGGCCGCCGACCGCGCCAAGACCAACGTGCTCAAGATCAGCGACATCGGCCTGGTGGAGATGACCCGAAAGCGCGTGCGCGAGAGCATCGGCCGGCTCACCACCGAGTCGTGCCCGGTCTGCGACGGGCGCGGGCACGTCCGCAGCAAGACGACCATGGCCTTCGACATCATGCGCGAAGTGCAGCGCGCGGCCGGCAAGCACCGCGAGGACCAGCTGGTGGTCTCCTGCCACCCCGACGTCGCCAAGCTCCTGCAGGGGCCCGAGCGCGAGGCGCTGCGCCTCCTGATGATGAAGCTCAACAAGAGCATCACCGTGCGGCCGCAGCCGCAGTACCACGTCGAGCAATACGATCTGCACGCCAAGTGGAGCCGGCCCGAGCTGCAGCAGGCGCAGCGCGGAGGCGGCCGCGGAGGCGGAGGCGGGGGCGGAGGCGGGCGGCGCGACGGCGGCGGGCGCGGGCAGGGCGGCGGCGGACAGGGTGGCGGCGGACGCGATTCGCAGCGGCAGCAGGGCAACGGCGGGCAGCCTTCCGAAGGCGCGCGCATCGAGCAGCCGCCGGCCGAGGCCCCCACTGCCGGGGCCGCTGCCGGGGCCACCAAGGTGGGCGACTGAGGCCGGAGATCAGAGCCCGCCTGACCGCGCTGCGGGAGAGGGCGGAGC
>JANXXR010000477.1 GCA_025350525.1 Deltaproteobacteria bacterium | reverse complement strand
GGCCAGATCCGGGCCCTGGTCACCTTCGCCGGAAATCCCGTGCTCTCGACGCCCAACGGCGGCCGCCTCGACCGCGCCCTCGGCAAGCTCGAGTACCTGGTCTCGATCGACCTCTACCGCAACGAGACCACCCGCCACGCCGACCTCATCCTGCCGACGCGCTTCGGCTTCGAGCGCGACCACTACGACCTCGCCTTCTATGCGCTGGCCGTCCGCAACGCCGCCCGCTACGTGAAGCCGATCGTGCCGGCGCCGCCCGAGGTGCGCGGCGACTTCGAGGTGCTGCTCGATCTGGCGCAGAGCGTCCTCGGCCACGGCGGCGGCAGGCCGAAGCGCATGCTCAAGCTCTCGCTGCGGGCTGCGCGCCTGCTCGGAGAGCGCAGGCTGCTCGATCTGCTGCTGCGCTTCGGTCCGCACCGGCTCTCCCTGAAGAAGCTCGCCGCAAGCCCGCACGGGATCGATCTGGGCCCCCTCGAGCCGCAGCTTGCGGCACGGCTGGAGGGGCGGCGGATGCAGCTCGCGCCGGAGATCTTCCTGCGCGATCTCGATCGGCTGGAGGCGTCGGTCTCGAAATCCGCCGAGGGCCTGGTGCTCATCGGCAGGCGCGCGCTGCGCAGCAACAACTCCTGGATGCACAACAGCCTGCGCCTGGTGAAGGGCCCGCCCGGCTGCGTGCTGCTCATCCATCCCGACGACGCCGCCCAGCGCGGGCTCGCCGCCGGAGCGCAGGCGCGCGTCGCCTCGCGGGTCGGCAGCGTCGAGGTGCCGGTCGGCCTCTCCGACGAGATGGCCCGCGGCGTGGTCAGCCTCCCGCACGGCTGGGGACACGATCGCAAAGGCGCCGCGCTCGCGGTGGCCTCTGCGCATGCGGGCCAGAGCGTCAACGACCTCACCGACGAGCAGTCTATCGATGCGCTTAGCGGCAACGCGGCCTTCAGCGGCGTGCCGGTCACCGTCACCCGGATCGGACCATGAAGAACAGGCAGTGGCTTTTGGAGCGCCGTCCGCAGGGAATGATCAGCGCCGCCGATTTCCGCTGGGTGGAGAGCGAAGTGCCCGCGCCCGCCGAGGGAGAGGTGCTGGTGAAGAACCTCTGGCTCTCCTGCGATCCGACCCAGCGCGGCTGGATCGCGGGCGACACCTACCTGCCGGCGGTGAAGCTGGGCGCGGTGGTGCGGTCGTTCGCCGTCGGCCAGGTGGTCGAGTCGCGCGATGCGAAGTTCGTCAAAGGCCAGCTGGTGCAGGGGCTCTTCGGCTGGCAGGACTACGCCTGCGTGAAGGCGGGCACCGAGTCGGCGCCGGGCCGCGTTCCCGAAGGCGTGCCGATCGAGACGGCCATGAGCGCGCTGGGCCTCACCGGCCAGACCGCCTACTTCGGGCTGCTCGAAGTCGGCCGGCCGCAGCCCGGCGAGACGGTGGTGGTCTCTGGCGCCGCGGGCGCTACCGGCTCGGTGGTGGGGCAGATCGCGAAGATCAAAGGCTGCCGCGCCATCGGCATCGCCGGCGGCGCCGATAAATGCCAGAAGCTGGTGAGCGAGTACGGCTTCGACGCGGCCATCGACTACAAGAGCGAGGACGTCGGCAAGCGGCTGCGCGAATTGTGCCCCAAGGGCATCGACGTCTTTTTCGACAATGTCGGCGGCGAGATCCTCGACGCGGCGCTGGCCCGCCTGGCGCGGCGCGGGCGGGTGGTCCTCTGCGGCGCCATCGCCCGCTACAACGACAGCGCGCCGGCGCCCGGCCCGAAGAACTATGTGAATTTGGTGGTGCAGCGCGGGCGGATGGAAGGCTTCATCATCCTCGACTTCATGCCCCGCGCCGCCGAAGCAGTCGCGGCGCTCGCGGGCTGGCTCAACGACGGCAAGATCAAGGACGCGGTGGACGTGCAGCACGGCCTCGAGAACGCGCCCGCGACCCTCTTGCGGCTCTTCAAGGGCGAGAACCGCGGCAAGCAGCTGCTCCAGATCGCAGACGCGCAGTGAAGCTCGCCGGCAAGATCTGCGTAGTGACCGGCGGCGCCAACGGCATCGGCCGCGCGCTCTGCCTGCGCTTCGCGCAGGAGGGCGCAACCGTCGTCGTCGCCGATCGCGACGGCAAGGGCGCCGCCGAAGTCGCCGCGCTTTTGAAGGGCACGGCGGCCACCTGCGACGTCGCGCGCGAAGCGGAGATCGCGGCGCTGGTGCAGTCGGTGCTCGCGCGGCACGGGCGCATCGATCTGTTCGTCTCCAACGCCGGCATCGTCGCGAGCGGCGGCGCCGAGGCCGCGGACTCCGGGTGGGAGCGCAGCTGGAACGTCAATTTGATGGCGCACGTCTGGGCCGCGCGCCACGTGCTGCCCGCCATGCTGGCCCGCAAGGAGGGCTACCTGCTCTCGACGGCGTCGGCGGCGGGGCTGCTCACCAGCATCGGCTCGGCGCCGTACGCGGTGACCAAGCACGCCGCGGTGGCCTTTGCCGAGTGGCTCTCGATCACCCACGGCGGCGACGGCATCCGCGTCTCCTGCCTCTGTCCGCAAGGTGTCGAGACGGATCTGCTGCGGCAGGCGGTGCGCGAGCCCGGCGGCAAGGCAGTGCTGGCGGCGGGCGCGGTGCTCTCGCCCGAGCAGGTGGCCGAGGCCACGGTGCAGGGCCTGGCGGACGAGCGCTTCCTCATCCTGCCGCACCCCGAGGTGGCGACGTACATGCAGCGGCGCGCGCAGGAGCACGAGCGCTGGCTCTCCTCGATGCGCGGGCTGCACCGCAAGGTCACCGCTGCGCCTTGAAGGCCGCCGTAGATAAAATATCGGGATGGACAATCCCGGCGGCCGGGGGAGCGACGGCTTCGTAGAAGTCCGCGGCGCCCGCACGCACAACCTCAAGAACGTGGACCTGCGCCTGCCCCGCGACGCGCTGGTGGTCTTCACCGGCATCTCCGGCTCGGGCAAGTCGTCCTTGGCCTTCGGCACGCTCTTCGCCGAGGCGCAGCGCCGCTACCTCGAGTCGGTGGCGCCCTACGCGCGGCGGCTCTTCGATCAGCTGGGCATTCCGGAGGTGGACGCCATCGACGGCCTGCCTCCCGCGGTGGCCCTGCAGCAGCAGCGCGGCTCGCCCACCTCGCGCTCGTCGGTGGGCAGCGTCACCACGCTCTCGAACCTGCTCCGCATGCTCTTCTCGCGCGCCGGCAGCTATCCGAAAGGCCTCGCGCGCCTCGAGGCGGAGGCCTTCTCCGCCAACACTCCGCACGGCGCCTGCCCCGGCTGCCAGGGTCTGGGCCGCATCTACGACGCCACCGAGCAGTCGATGGTGCCCGACCCGTCGCTGACCATTCGCGAGCGCGCCATCGCCGCCTGGCCGCCGGCCTGGCACGGGCAGAACCTGCGCGACATCCTCATCTCGCTCGGCTACGACGTCGATCGCCCCTGGCGCGAGCTGCCCAAAAAAGATCGCAGCTGGATCCTCTTCACCGACGAGCAGCCGCAGCTTCCCGTCTACGGCGGGTACACCCACGCCGAGATCCAGCGCGCCCTGCGCCGCGGCGAGACGCCCGACTACCAGGGGACGTTTACCAGCGCGAAGAAGTACCTGCTCGAGACCTTTGCCACCACCGAGAGCGCGTCGATCAAAAAGCGGGTCTCGCGCTACCTGATCAGCGGCCCCTGCCCGGTCTGCGACGGCAAGCGGCTCAAGCCCGAGTCGCTCTCGGTGACCTTTGCCGGGCTCGACATCGCGGAGATGAAGCGGCTGCCGCTCAAGGCCATGGCGCGCCTGCTGCGGCCCAGCGCCGAGGGGACGGCGGACGGGGCGGCCCGGCTTTTGCGGGAGCATCCGGAGAAGGCCATCATCGCGCAGCGGATCGCCGGCGAGATCCTGGCGCGCATCGCCATCCTGCTCGAATTGGGGCTGGGCTACCTCTCCATGGAGCGGAGCACGCCGACGCTCTCTCCCGGCGAGCTGCAGCGGTTGCGCCTCGCCACGCAGGTCCACTCCAATCTCTTTGGCGTCGTCTATGTGCTCGACGAGCCCTGCGCCGGCCTGCATCCGGCGGACACCGAGGCGCTGCTCTCCGCGCTCGAGGGGTTGAAGGCTGCGGGCAACTCGCTCTTCGTGGTCGAGCACGACCTCGACGTCATCCGCCGCGCCGACTGGATCGTGGACGTCGGGCCGGGGGCCGGCGAGCAGGGCGGGCGCGTTCTTTACAGCGGGCCGCCGGAGGGCCTCGCGCGAGTGGAAGATTCGCTGACCCGCGTGCACCTCTTCGCCGGGGAGGCAAAGGTGCGGCGCGAGCCGCGCAAGCCTTCGGGTTGGCTGCGGCTGCGCGGGGTGACGCGCAATAATTTATCGGATCTGGAGGTGGAGTTTCCGCTCGGCGTGCTCACCACGGTGACGGGGATCTCGGGTTCGGGAAAGTCGTCGCTGGTCAGCCAGGCGCTGGTGGAGCTGGTGGCGGCGGCGCTCGGGCACGAGGAGCCGGTCGAGGTGGAGGACGATCAGAGGGCGCCAGCGACCGGCGCCGGAGGGCGGATCAGCGCGGGCCTCGAGCGCGTGCGGCGCCTGGTGCGCGTCGATCAGAAGCCCATCGGCCGCACGCGGGCACGGCGCTACGACGCCGGGCGCTTCTCCTTCAACGTCAAGAAGGGCCGCTGCCAGACCTGCGAGGGCGAAGGCTTCGTCTTCGTCGAGCTGCTCTTTCTGCCCTCGGTCTACGCGCCCTGCCCCGAGTGCCACGGCGCCCGCTACAACCAGGAGACGCTGGCGGTCCAGTACCGCGGCAAGAACATCGCCGAGGTGCTGGGGCTGACGGTGGACGCCGCCGCCGAGTTCTTCGCCGACGAGCCGCAGCTGACCCGCGCGCTCTCGGTGCTGCGCGAGGTGGGCCTCGGATACTTGAGACTGGGCCAGCCCGCCACCGAGCTCTCGGGTGGCGAGGCGCAGCGGATCAAGCTCGCCACCGAGCTGCAGCGGCCGCAGCGGGGCGATGGGCTCTACGTCCTCGACGAGCCGACCACCGGCCTGCACCCGGCGGACGTGGAGAAGCTGATGGCGCAGCTCGACGGGCTGGTGGCCACGGGCAACACCGTCATCGTCGTCGAGCACGATCTGCGGGTGGTGGCGGGCAGCGACTGGGTGCTGGACGTGGGGCCGGGCGCGGGAGAGGAGGGCGGGCGGATCGTGGCCGCCGGTCCGCCGGCAGAGGTGGCGCGCGCGCCGTCGAGCCGGACGGCGCCCTATCTGGCGCGCTTTCTCGCCGGACAGCCGGCAGACTCCCGCTGGCCTCGCCCGCTGCCGCAGGCGTTCGGCGAGGGGCACGCGTAGGCGTCAGCTGTCCCAGAAGCGGACTGGCAGCGGTCCAGCCCGGCTGCGCAGCCAGCCGATGGTCAAGAGCCAGGTGCGAGGCCGGACCAGCGGCACCGGCGACGCGCAGGCGTCCGTCCGCGGCTCGAGTCCCTGGTGCCCATCGCCGACCTGCTCTCCAGCGTGCAGCATGCGGTTGTCGAGCACGTAGCGGACCGCCCGGCGCACCTCCGCCGGAGTCTTGAGCTCGCGGGCGAAGTAGTGGTCGGCGAAGACGCGGCCCTCGCGCTCCGCGGCCCGGTTCACCGCCCGCGCGATGCGCACCGCGAGGCCCTGCATTCCACGCGAGAGCGAGACCTTGTCGAGGGCCTCGACGACGAGGTGCAGGTGGTTGCCCTGCACCGAGAAGTGGATCAGCCGGAAGCCGGCCCGCGCGGCGCCTGCCTCCAGCGCCGACCGGACCGAGAGGAAGACCTGCCCGCGCCGCAGTCCGGGAGCGTCCGCTCGGGCGCGCAGCACCACGTGGAGCGGGAAGCGCGACGCGTGCTGCGGCCGGCGCTTGTGAGAGACCCGCCGCAGAGTCGACTTGCGTTTGCGGCCGGCGCCCTTGCGCCTTCCTCCCCAGGTGGGTAGCTCGAGCTGCGCTGGTGGATCGCCGAGCGCGTCGATGGCAAGCACCCGCACCCGCACGAGCTCGTCAGCCGGGCACCGAAACCGGGACGAGCACCAGCACCCTCTTCATTCGGCCCGCTGAGGTCCTGTGGTCAGCGCGGAGTCGAGCAGGCGGCGGCGCGGCTCCGCAGCAGCTCCCGCTCCCGCCCGTTGCGGGGTCATGGCCGCGGCGCGCTCGAACTCGGCGCGGGCCTCGTCGAGCCGGCCCAGCTTCCGCAACAGGTCGCCGCGCGGATCAGCTCCACCACCGGAGAGGAGTCCAGCTTCAGGAGCGTCCCGTAGAGCGCGGCGATGCGCGCCCAGTCGGTCTCGGCGACGGTGTGGGCCCGGCCTGATAGGCCGCGGCGGAGGAGCAGCTGATCCCAGCGGGCGCGGTTCTGCTCGAGCAGCAGGATCGGCTCGGCCCGGGCCCCAGCCGCGCCGGGACGCGCGAGGCCTGGAAGTGGCCACTCTCGGACGTCCCCGACAACCCCGGCGCCTGGCTGATGACCACCGTCCGGCACCGCGCCATCGACGATCTGCGGTCGGCGCCGACCTGCTCCGCTTGGTGCTGATCGCTTGCCATCCGGCGCTGCGCACCGAGGCGCGGGTGGCGCCGACGCTGCGGCTGCTCGGCGGCCTGACCACCGTCGAGATCGCCCGCGCTTTCCTCGTGCCGGAGCCGGCCATCGCCCCGGGCATCGTGCGGGCCTAGCGGACGCTCGCGGAGGCGCAGGGTGCCCTTCGAGGTGCCGCGCGGGGCCGCGCTGTCCGATTTGTCGGTGTGCCAAGTGATCTACCTCGTCTTCAACGAAGGCTACTCAGCGACGGCCGGCGCTGTGCGAAGACGCGCGCTCCGGCCGGAAGCATCCTCGCGGAACTCGTGCCCGACGCGCCGGAGGTGCACCGCCTCGTGGCGCTGATGGAGATCCCAGCGCCGTCACCAGCGCCTCCTGCGCCAGATCCTCGGCGAAGCCCACGTCGCGGGTGAGGCGCGTCAAGCCGGCGATGAGCCGCGCCGACTCGATGCGGAAGACGGCCTCGATGGCGCGGCGCGGGTCGGTCATCGGCGCGGAGCGAAACATTTTCCGCGGACGGTGCGCCACCTGACCCTGCGCCACCTCTCGTTTGACATCCGCGTTCAGCAAGCGTATGAAACCATTTGGTTACGTAACCGAAAGGTTCACACAAGATGGCGGCCCGCCAGCTCGACCGGACCTTCGCCGCGCTGGCCGACCCCACCCGCCGCGCCATCCTCGCCCGCCTCTCCACCGGAGCGGCCTCAGTCACCGAGCTGGCCGCGCCCTTCCGGATGAGCCTGCCCGCCGTCTCCAAGCACCTCAAGGTCCTGCAGCGCGCCGGGCTCATCGCCCGCGGCCGCGACGCCCAGCGGCGCCCCTGCACGCTGACGGCCGTCCCGCTCAAGGAAGCCGCCGACTGGGTGGCCCACTACCGGCGCTTCTGGGAAGAGAGCTTCGACCGTCTCGACGCCTACCTGCGCGTGTTGCAGAGCAAGGAGAAGAAGCATGGCCGCAAAAAGCGATCCCCGTGACGTCGTCATCGAGCGGACCTTCGGAGCCCCGCGGGCGCTGCTCTTCGAGGCCTTCACCGATCCGAAGCGCCTCTCGCAGTGGTGGGGGCCCGAGATCTTCACCACCCGCTGCGAGCTGGACGCGCGGCCGGGCGGCGCCCTGCGCATCGTCATGTCCGGACTGGGCGAGGAGTATCCGATGACCAGCGTCTACCGCGAGGTGGTGAGACCCGAGCGCATCGGCTATGAGGCCGACCTCTCCGGCCTTCCGGCCAGCTGGCACGACGTGGTGAATCCGGCGCGCGATCGAACGCAGCCGCGCCCCGGTTACCCCAGCACCACCACCGTCACCTTCGTCGAGGAGGGCGGCAAGACCAGGCTCACAGTGCGGACCCGCTTCGAATCCGCCGCCGTGCGCGATGCCTTCGTCCGCATCGGCATGACCCAGGGCTGGGGCCAGAGCCTCGACAAGCTCGAGCGCGGCTTGACCGCTGATCGCGAGATCGTCGCCGTTCGCGCCTTCGACGCGCCCCGCGCGCTGGTGTGGAAGGTCTGGACCGATCCGAAGCACCTCTTGCAGTGGTGGGGTCCCGACGGCTTCACCACCACCATCGGCAGGATGGAGGTGCGCGCGGGCGGCGCCTGGGAGTTCGTCCTGCACGGCCCCGACGGCGCCGACTACCAGAATTGCTGCGTCTACGAAGAGGTGATCGAG
>JANXXR010000396.1 GCA_025350525.1 Deltaproteobacteria bacterium | reverse complement strand
AGAGCGCGCCGACCACCACCGCCTTGGGAGTGAACTCGGCGATGCGGGCGTCGTCAGCGATGTAGGGCTTGTGATCGGAAATCGGCGCGACGGCATCAGCCATGTGGATCCTCCGAGGGCCGCAGCTTGGTACCTGAGTCGTGCGTCGCAGGTCAATCGGCGTAGTGAAAAGCGGCGCGCAGGCGGAGGACTTCTCCCTCGCCCACTTCGGCGGGGAAGTAGCGGTCGTAGCGGAAGGTCGAGGGGCTGCGCTCGACCACGGCGACCAGGCCGGGCGCCTGCGGAATCTCGAGGCGCTGCCCGGGGCCGGAGGCGTAGATGGCGGGCGGGCCGCACAGGTCTTCCGAGAGGTCGAGCGTCACCTCGACGCCGGCGGTGAGGCGGCTCTTGGCGTCGTCGTAGAAGAGCGCGTAGCTGCCGCGGCGGAAACGAAAGAGCCGCAGGGAGCCGTCGAGAAGGCGCGCGCCGGTGAGCGCAGCGGCAAAGTCGCGCAGCTCGGCGTGCAGCGCGTGGTCGTAAAGGTCCGCGAAGGCATATCTTCCCCGGTGCGCCAGGTCGAAGTCGCGCAGCTCCACGCGCGGCCGCGCCGACGGATCGCAGGCGCCCGGCAGAAGGAGGCTGCGCGCAGCCGACCAAGCGGGGCGTAGCTTGGCCAGCACCTCCGGCCGGTCGAAGGGCGCGCGGATCACGGGTAGAACCAGCCCGCGATCGAGGTCCGCGCTCCCTCGAGCACCTCGCACACTTGATGCAGCGCGAGGTCGTGCACCTCGAAGAGCACCAGCCGGTTGCTGCGCGCCTCGATGCGCAGCGCCGGCGTGGTCCGGACGATCTCGCCGTCGCGCCGCTCGCAGTCGAACAGCTCGAGCGCGCCGCCCGCCGCGGGTTCATCGAGGTAAAAGGCGTAGGCGACGGCGCGGCCTTCGCTGGTCCGCGAGTCCGAATGCGGCAGCAGGTAATGGCCCGGGAGGTAGACGTAGGCCGAGCCGTCGCAGCGGGAGAGCGGCTGTCCGCAGAGCCGCGCCACCGTCGCGCACGAGCCCTGCAGCGCCGCGCAGAAGTCGCGCAGCGGCTCCGACAGCGGCGGTTCCGACGAGCGCAGGTGGAGGTAGATCTCGTTCTCCATTAGCGTCTGCGGCTCTTCCTCGAAGGCGAGCGACATCCGCCGCAGGTCTTCGGGCGCGACGGCGCCGTCGATCACCAGGTGTGCGAAAGGCTGCGCGGAGCGGAAGGCGCGCGCCGCCCCGTCCAGATCGGAAGGCCAGCGGATCATGCGCCACGGTAGCAGGTGTCGGTCGGCTCAGCGCAACGGCGTGGGAGCGCGCTCGACGCGGCCGTCGGGATAGCGGGCAAAGCGCTCTTCGCCGCGCGCATGGACCGGGCCGTCGCTGGGCCAGCGCCAGCCGCCGAAGCCGGTGCGCTGGTAGTCGGCGAAGGCCTGGCGAATCTCCGACGGCGTGTTCATCACGAACGGGTCGTACTGCTCGACCGGCTCGCCGATGGGCCGGCCCTGCAGCAGGAGCAACTGGCTCTCCTGCGCGCCGTTGCGGAGCGCGGCGGCGAAGTCGGGCCGCAGCTCGAGGCGCGAGCCGTTGGGGACCTCGCTGCCGTCGATGCGCAGGCCCGCGCCGCGGAAGAGATAGAGCGACCGGTTGGTCCCGGGCCGCGCGGGCGGCAGCGCCCACCGCGCCTCGGGGGCGAGCTTGATGGTCCAGATTGCGAGGTCGGCGTCGGGATGCGCGGCCCACGACTCCGGCGGCGGCGGCGCGGCCCGCGTGCCCTCGAGCGCGCCGGCGACCACCTGCACCTCGACGCCCGGCGCCGTGTGTCTGGCCGCGGACTCCCTCCAGAACATCGAGAAATACGGATTGGCGAACTTGCTCGCGCGGGGAAGGTTCAGCCAGATCTGGAAGAGCTCGAGCGGGTTCGGCCGCTCTCGCTCGAGGAGCGGAAACATCTCCGCGTGCACGATGCCCTTGCCCGCCGTCAGCCACTGCGTGTCGCCGGGGCCGAAGCGCGCGGTGGCGCCCAGCGAGTCCGAATGATCGATGACGCCGCTGCGCAGGATGGTGACCGTCTCGAAGCCCCGGTGCGGGTGCTGCGGGAAGCCGGGCACGGTCTCGCCGTGGTACATGCGCCAGCCGTCCTTGCCGGCGAAGTCCTGGCCGATCTCCCTGCCGTCCAGCGGCGCCGCGGGCCCCATCCGCTCATTGCCCGCCGGATAGGCGTCGTCGTGGTGCACGCAGAAGAGGAACGGATCGGCCGTCCGCCAGGGGAATTCGAGAGGGGTGACGATGACATTTTCCACCCCACTTTGATGCGTCAGGGCATGGCAAGGTCCGAGGGTGGGTTCGCATTCTGGCAAGGCTGTGGAAGGATGCGCGCCGCGCGCCTGATTCTCGATCGAGGAGGAGCCTTGATGCAGTCGATCGCCGAGCTGTTGCAGACTGGGGACGATGCGAGGGGCGCCATTGGCGCGCCCGAGGGCGTCGCGCCCCTGCGCTATCGCGAGCTGCGCCAACTGGTGGAGCGCACGGTCTTGCGGCTCAACGGCCTGGGCATCGGCCGGAACGACCGCGTCGCCATCGTGCTGCCCAACGGGCCCGAGATGGCCTCGGCCTTCGTGGCCATTGCCGCCTGTGCCACCACCGCGCCGCTCAATCCCGGGTACCGCGCCGAAGAGCTGGAGTTCTACCTGTCGGACCTGCGCTGCCGGGCGCTGGTGGTCGAGGCGGGCAAAGAATCGCCGGCTCGGGCGGCGGCGGCGAAGCTCGGCATCCCCATCCTCGAGCTGCGGGCGGAGCGCGAGAAGGGAGCGGGATCCTTCGTGCTCGACGCGCCCCCCGGCCTGCGCGGCACGCCCGCGAGCGGCGGATTCGGCGGCGCCGACGATGTGGCGCTGGTGCTGCATACCTCGGGAACCACCGCGCGGCCCAAGATCGTGCCGCTGCTGCAGCGAAATGTCATGGCGACGGCGCGGCACATCGGGCAGTCGCTGGAGCTGACCCCCGACGACGTCTGCCTCAACATCATGCCGCTCTTCCACATCCACGGGCTGATGGCGGCGGTGCTCGCCTCGCTGGGCAGGGGCGCGCAGGTCTGCTGCACGCCCGGGTTCAACGCGCTCAAGTATTTCGGCTGGCTCGACGAGGTGAAGCCCACCTGGACGACGGCGGTGCCCACCATGCACCAGGCGATCTTGCAACGCGCGCCGCGCAATCCGGAGTCGGTGGCGCGCAGCCGGCTGCGGCTGATCCGCTCATCGTCGGCGTCGCTGCCTCCACAAGTCATGGAGGAGTTGGAGCGGACCTTCCGGGCGCCGGTGCTGGAGTCGTACGGCATGACCGAGGCGGCGCACCAGATGGCCTCCAATCCGCTGCCGCCGCGGCAGCGCTTCGCGGGCAGCGTCGGCATCGCGGCCGGTCCCGAGATCGCCACCATGGACGAGCAGGGCAACTTGATGCCGGCGGGCGCGGTCGGCGAGGTGGTCATCCGCGGCCCCAACGTGACGCCCGGCTACGACCGCAATCCGGAGGCGAACGCCAAGGCCTTCACCAACGGCTGGTTCCGCACCGGCGACCAGGGCGTGCTCGACGCGCAGGGGTACTTGCGCCTCACCGGGCGGCTCAAGGAATTGATCAACCGCGGCGGCGAGAAGATCTCGCCGCTGGAGGTGGACGAGATCCTCATGGACCATCCGGCGGTGCAGCAGGTGGTGACCTTCGCGATGCCGCACGACAAGCTCGGCGAGGAGGTGGCCGCGGCGGTGGTGCTGCGCGAGGGAAAGTCGGCCACCGAGCGCGAGCTGCGCGACTTCGCGGCGGGGCGCCTCGCCGACTACAAGGTCCCGCGGCGCATCGTCGTCGTCGCCGAGATCCCCAAGGGGCCGACCGGAAAGCTGCAGCGGATCGGGCTCGCGGAAAAGCTGGGGCTGCCGTGAAGATCTGCGTCTACGGGGCCGGCGCCATCGGCGGGTTCATGGGCGCGAAGCTCGCCCTCGCGGGCGAAGAGGTGACGCTGGTCGCGCGCGGGCCGCACCTCAAAGCGATGCAGGAGAACGGCCTCAAGCTCATCTCCGAGGGCAAGACCGAGGTGGTGCGCCTGCGCTGCACCGACGACGCGCAGACGGTGGGGCCGCAAGACGTCGTCATCCTCGCCGTCAAGGCGCACGCGCTGCCCGGCATCGCCGAGGCAGTGCAGCCGCTGCTCGGCCCGCAGACGGCGCTGGTGCCGGCCATCAACGGCGTGCCCTGGTGGTACTTCTACAAGCTGCCCGGGCCGTACGAAAACACGCAGCTGCGCAGCGTCGATCCTTCTGGTGTCCTCTGGGAGAAGCTGCCGCCCGCGCGCGTGATCGGCTGCATCGTCTATCCGGCGGTGGAAGTCGTCGAGCCCGGCGTCCTCGAGCACCTCTACTCCAACCGCTTCGACATCGGCGAGCCCGACGGTTCGAAGAGCCCCCGCGCGCAGGCCTTCTCGCAGGCGATGATCAAGGCGGGCCTGCGCTGCCCGGTGCGCTCCCGCATCCGCGACAACCTCTGGGTCAAGCTGTGGGGCAACCTGTCCTTCAACATGATCTGCTCTTTGACCATGTCCTCGCTCGACGTGGTCACCGCCGACGCCGGCACCCGCGCGGTGGCGCGGACCATGATGCTCGAGGGGCAGGCGGTGGCCGAGAAGCTGGGGGTGACCTTCCCCCTCGACGTGGACGCGCGCATCGCGGGCGCGGTGCAGGTCGGAGTGCACAAGCCGTCCACCCTGATCGATCTCGAGCGCGGGCGGCCGATGGAGATCGACGCGCTGCTCGGCTCCGTGGTGGAGATGGCCGGCCTGGTCGGGCTGGCCGCGCCCACCTGCCAGACGGTGCTCTCGCTGGTGAAGCTGCGCGCCCGGACGGCGGGGCTGTACGGCGGCTGACCGCGCCGCTCAGTTGTCGTAGGCGATCGCGAACATCGACTGCACCGACAGGCCGATGCCCATCTGCACGACGGCGCTGCTGCTGCTGTCGGTGCGGCACTCCGCGGAGAGCGAGTGCGTGCCGGAAGGAATGCCGCGATACATGCGGACGCGGTTCCACATGTGCCAGGAGACCAGCGCGCTGACTCCCTGCACGCCCTCGTTCCAGAACTGGCTCCAGTCGTCGGGCTCGCCCGCCGTGATCTGCAGGCCATCGACGAGGGGGCGGCAGCTGACGGCGCCGTTTTCCAGCGGCATCGAGAGGCCCAACTCGACGGGTCCGCCGTTGGAGACGAAGCTCGCCGAGAGGCCGTTGATCGCGGTCCAGGCGTGGGTGTTGGGCAGGGTCGTCGTCTGCGTGGTCGCGCTGGTGTACGCGCGCACGGTCGGAGTCGGAGAAGAGGCGGCGGGCTTGTAGGTGACCACGGTGATGTTCGCCGAGCTGTTGAGCACCCCCACCTGGACGCTGCCCACGTCGGTGCGGCAAGCGACGGTGGCGGTGTGCTTGCCCACGGCGAGCGGCGGCACGAAGGTGGACGGGAGGTAGACGCGCGTGCGGGTCCACTCCTGGAAGAACTGGCCGGTGTAGACGAGGCCCTCGTCCCAGATGTCGGTGCTATCCACCGGCTCTCTCGCTGCTACGCCGTCGATGAGCGGCTGGCAGGTGGCGTTGGCGCCCGCGTTCGACGGGCTGTTGAGGGGCACGTTCAGCGAGATCCGGATCGGCCCCCCCTGGTAGTCGAACTGGGTGCTGAGGTTGTCGATGGGGACGAAGGCGCCGGAAAGGATCGTCTGCCCGGTGATGACGGTCCCCGAGAAGGCCCGCACCTCCGCGGTGGCGGGATCGCCGTACGGGATCACGCTCAGGATCTCCACCGACCCCGCGGCGTTGACTGCCGTTGTGAGGTTTTGACCGTCCTGCTTGCACTGCATGGTGACGAGGTGGCGGCCCGGCGGGAGGTTGGGATAGGCGCGCCCGGCGCTCCACAGTCCGGAGCGGGTGCCCCCGGCCCACATCAGGCCGTTCTGCCAGAAGCTGGTGGTGTCCTCTCCGTCGAAGAGGCCGGCCGGGAGGCCGTCGATCATGGGGCGGCAGGTGTTGGTGGAGCCGCCGGCCAGGGGAATATTGGGGATGATCTGCACCGGGCCGCCCGCGGAGATGAAGGAGATGGCGAGCCCGGGCATGTTGACCCACTCGTTGAAGGGGATGCTGCTGGCAATCTTGGTGGTCGCGTTTCCGAGCCGCTGCACCAGCGCGGAGGGAGCCCCCACGTCGCCGGCAGGAGCGCAAAGGGCGGCGCCCGAGCCGTCGAAGCCGCGCAGGTATTGTCCCGCCGCGCAGGTCGCGACGGGAAAGGTCCCCGGCGTTCCGGGCGCGCCGGGAGATCCCGGCAGGCCTGGGTCGCCTTTCAAGCCCGGATCACCCTTGGGACCGGGATCGCCCTTGGGGCCCGGATCGCCTTTTACGCCCTGCGCGCCAGCGCCTGGCGAGCCCCCTTTCGAGCACGACGCAGTGAACATGAGCGCCAATGCGATCGATCCCGACTTCCACATGGATGTCCCCCCGGCTTGTCGCCAAGCAGCCTAGCGCGGAAGGGGGACGAAGGTCCCTCATTCATTTGGCTGCCGGCGCCCCCCGCGCCCGCGGGTCTCAGCGGGCGATGCCGCAGGCCGCGGCCGCGTCGTCGCGGTAGGCGAGCCACAGGTCGAGCGCCTTATGCAGCGCGCCCTCGACCTCCGCCTCCTGCCCCGGCGCGACGTTCTTCAAGACTGCGTCCCAGGCGTCGCGGCGATGTCCGCCCTCGATCTTCTTGTGCACCCGCTGCAGCTCGAGGAACTTCGGGTCGAGCCCGTGCACCCGCACCAGCGGATGGCGGCGGATGGCGGCGTCGATCTCCGCGTCCGTCTGCGGCGCCTGCTCCAGCGCCAGAAGCTCCTTGCGCTCGCCCGCGCTCCCCTCGACGAAGATGGTCAGCACCGCCGCGCCCACCACCCAGGGCGTCCCCCAGCTCACTTGATCGAGGAAGGCGCGATACGCGCGCGCCGCCGGCAAGAGCGTCACCGCGGCGAAGCTCGAGCGCGCATATCCGCAGCCGTCCATCAGCCGCAGGAACAGCTCAGGATGCGGCGCCGATCCGCTGATGCCGCCCGTCTGCTCCTCGTAGATGTTGGCCGCCAGCATCCCGCACACGTCCTGCGGCGGCCGGTGCCCCAGCACGCGCGCGAGCAGCAGCGGGAAGTCGCGGACGTAGACCTCCCACTCCTGCTGGAAGTGCGGGAGCAGGCGCGGCAGCGGCACGCGGCCCTCGGCGAACCAAGGCCACGCCCAGTGATTTTTGCGTTCCAAGACGTCGAGCAGCCGCTCCTGCAACATGCCCTTCAGCTTAGTGCGTTAAGTCCTTGAGGGGCACTTTCAGGTCGGTGCTCGCTTCCCGCTCGACGTGGATGACGGGCGGGCGGACGGCTGGGGGCTGGTGCGCGCGGCGGGCGGCCTCGGCGCGGCGGGCCTCCTTGGCCAGCTTCTTCTTGCTGGGCACGGGCTCCTGCGGCCAGTGGGCCTCGTGGTGCGGCTGCGGCCTCAGGAGCTTGAGCGCGGTCCAGGCAGCGAAGGCGCCGGCGGCCAGTGTGAAGAAGCCGAGCGAGCGGTTGCGCAGCTGCCTGCGCTGCACCACGCGGCGGCGGCGGCTCAAGCCCATGCGCGCAAATTGGACGACGGCCCCGACCTTCATCAGGCGACGGATGTTCATGCAGGAGAAGCTACGCACGCTCCAGCGCCAGCGCGACCAGCGCCAGCGCCACGCGGCCAGCCTCGTACGGCGCGCGCGGGCGCATCCACGGCAGCGCCACCGCCGCATGGTCGAGACCGCGCAGGGTCACCAGCCGCGCGCCCGGGATCGATTCGTCGGCGGTGGGCACGAAGCCGTCGTTCTCGGCGCCGTACTTCGAGGAGAGGTACTGGCGCGTCTTCTCGAGGAGGAAGCCGGCCCGCGCGCAGGAAGTCGCCAGCGCCACCGTGGGCACCTTCGGCACCGGGGAATGCGCCCGCAAAAAATCGCGGCGCTGCTGGTAGGCCATCTGGAAAAAAGCCTGCGGCGCGAGGCGGCGCAGGAGCCGCGAGCTCGCCGGGTCGGTGGCGAGCGGCGTCCCGCCGAAGGGCGCCTGCAGCGAGACGAAGGCGCGCACCAGCGGGACGATCTCGGGATGAAGCGCGAGGGCGGCGTGGATGTCGAGCGGCCCCTTGCTCTGCCCGAGCAGCACTACCGGAGCAGCCGCCGGAGCCGCCGCGCGCAGGACGGCGTCGCGGATGGCGGCGGCGTTGGCGATGAGCGTGCCTTCGGTGTCGATGGGGATCACCTCGCCACCGAGCGCGCGACGGACGCGGCGCAGATACGCGGGATAGAAGCGGGTGAAGATGCCCGGCACCAGGAGCACGCGCGCGTCGCTGCGGGGCGGGCGCGCATACAGCTCGAGAAAGCGCGCGGTGGCGTCGAGGGGCGGCGGCGCCTCGCGCAAGAGCCACCCGACCTCAGAAGGCATGCCGCAACTTCAGCGCGATGAGCACCACCGCGATGGCCGCCACGGCCCACAAGGCAGCGATCCACCAGCGCGCTTTCGAGGAGGTGATGAAGAGCACCGACGCCGTCCAGGTGGGCGCCAGGTCGAGCGCGGGCACCAGCTCCGCCGCGGTGGCCGGCAAGAGCGCCCAGTGGAAGCCGAGCAGCTTGATGAGGACGGCCGCGACCACCAGATCGAGCGCGTCGTTCACGGGCGAAGCAAAGCCCTCGCCGAAGAGCGGCGCTGCCACCAGCTGAATGGCGTCCGCGGACAGCGCGACGATGCGCGCCAGCCTAACGCGCGTAGCTGGCGTCGGTGCCTTGGAAGGCGCGGTAGAGGTCGTCGGCTCGATCGATGATCTCCTTGGGCAGCGGTTTGGCGACGGCGTCAAGGGCGGCGTCCAGCTGCTCGACGCTGGCCGGCCCGAGCAGGATGGAATCGACGCCCGGCCGCGCCGCCACCCACTGGTAGGCGAGCTCGACCGGCGTGCGCCCCGCCTCTGTGGCCAGCTGCGCGAAGGCCTCGGCGAGATCGAAGAAGCGGTCGCTCAGGTAGCGCTTCTGGTACATCGGATTCTTGTCGAAGCGGGAGCCCTTGGCGAGCGGCGCGTCGCGCTTGAGCTTGCCGGCCAGGAGCCCGCCGCCCAGCGGATTGTAGACGGTGGTGTGGACCGAGAACTGCTTGGCGAAGCGGAAGTACTCGAGCTCGAGCTGGCGGATCATCAAGTTGTAGACCAGCTGCGAGACGCGCGGCTTCACGCCCAGCTGGATCATCTCGAGCAGCTGCCAGGCGGCGAAGTTCGAGGCGCCGAAGTGGCCCACCTTGCCCTGCGCGATCAGCTGCTGCATGGCCCGCAGCGAGGCGTCGAGCGGCTGCCCGTGGTCGGGCTTGTGGAAATAGTAGAGCTCGACCCGGTCCGTCCCCAGCCGCTGCAGGCTCTCGTCGATGGCGGCGGCGATGCGCGCAGGCGAAAGGCCCTCGGCGTCGGTCATCTTGCCGATGCCGACCTTGGTGGCGATGCGCGCCGTCCGCCCCCGCAGCGCGCGGCCGAGGATGCGCTCGGACTCGCCCTCGTTGTAGACGTTGGCGGTGTCGAAGAAGTCGAGGCCCCGCTCGAGCGCGCGCTCGACGATGCGCCGCGACTCGGCCTCGTCGGTGCGCTTGCCGAAGTTCATGGCGCCGACGACGAGC
Organism: Deltaproteobacteria bacterium; assembly: GCA_025350525.1. Lineage (GTDB taxonomy): Bacteria > Myxococcota > Myxococcia > Myxococcales > 40CM-4-68-19 > 40CM-4-68-19. Next base: position 968 of record JANXXR010000396.1, on the reverse strand, counting down.
GCGACGGGAGCGCCCTGGGGTCGGGGGTCGAGGTAGCGGTCCAGTTGGCGGTCCATGGTCGGCCAATATATGCGGCCGCTTTGAGTTACGCTTGGGGCAATGCCACGCTTCGTCCTCTTCCTCTGCGCCGTTCTCGCCGCCTGCGGCCGAGACCTGGGCGTTCCACCGCAGCAGCAGCCCCCGCAGATCACCGACGTGCAGCCGCGCGCGGGCTTCGCCGGCGACCTGGTCGTGCTCACCGGCACCAGCCTCAATGCGCCGGGGCTGCAGATCTTCTTCGACGTGCAGCCGGCCACCATCGTCACTCCCGCAGCGCAGCGGGACGGGCGGTCGCTCGCCGTCTTCGTGCCCGCCTCCGTGTTGGGCGCTTCCGTCTCGGCCGTCTCGCCCAACGGCACCGGCGTGTTCGGCGGCTTTTCGTATCTCGGCATCGGCCATCCGCAGACGCTGGCGCTGCGGGCGCAGCTGCCGGTGGGCCCGCAGCTTGCGTCGGTGGCGTCGCTCGCCGACGGGCAGGGTTTTGCCGCCATCGACTCGCGGTACGGCTCGGTGCTGGGACTTTCCACTGCTGGCGCGCCGCTGGGGCCTCCCGCCGCAGCCGGAAAGCCCGCGCTTGTCTTCGGCAGCGGCACCACCGCCTGGGCCCTCGACGCGGCGCTGCCGGCGCTACGGCATTTCGATCTGGCGACGGGCGCCGAGATCGCGCCCGACCGCGTTCCGCTCTCCGCAGCGCCCGCGGTCGCCGCTGCCTCGCCGTCCGGCGCGAAGTTCGCGTACGCGACCGCCACGCAGATCTTCGTGCGCCCGCTTCCCGGAGGCGCCGACGTTGCCTTTGCGGTGAGCGCCGCCGTCGCGCTGCGCTTCGTCTCGGAGACGGCGCTGGTCGGCCTCACTGCCACCGCGCCGTTCCGCATCGATCTCTCCTCCGGCCCGTCGATCGGCAGCGCGCTGCCCGCCAACGCGCGGCC
>JANXXR010000302.1 GCA_025350525.1 Deltaproteobacteria bacterium | reverse complement strand
CGCCGCGCTGGACACCGCGCTCGACCAGGCCGCGCTCCAGCTCATCCACGTCACCGGCCAGGAGAACGAGGGCGGCATCGAGCCGCAGCACGAGGCCGGCAAGCTCTACGTCGTCTCGCTGGAGGAGAAGCCGCTCCTCTTGGGCCGCTCCCGCGCCCAGCAGATGGGCCACCTCTTCTGCGACATGAAAGACTTCACCAAGCGGACGGCCTTCCTCAAGGAGACGGTGGTCGCCGACTTCCTCTCCCGCGAGTTCTACGGGCCCATCCTCACCGCCGCTGCCCAGCACGCGCAGGGCGCCGCCCACCTCGCCGACAAGGGCGGCATCTACCTGAACAACCTGCTCGGCGACGCGGTCAGCTTCTCCGGCGACATCGTCGCGCTGCTCGAGCTGGCCGACCAGATCCGCCTCGCCCTCGGCAACTATGCGAAGCGGCTCGACAGCGAGGGATCGCGCGAGGCCGTCTCCAAGACCATCGCCTCCATCGAGGAGAAGTTCCGCGGGCGCAAGGAGCAGCTGGCGGGTTCCACCAAGTCGGCGCAGGAGGCGCTCCGCCGCGGAACGCTCGACCCGCTCTCCGGCGAGGAGCCGTCGTACCGCCTGCGCGCGCTGGAGGGCGAGGTGCAGCGGCTCGAGGACGAGCGCGAGACCGAGCTCTCGCTGGCCAGCGGCGAGAAGCTGGAGGCGGGCATCTTCGTCTCGTTTGGGGCGGCGCCCGAGGTGGCGACGTTTGATGACCCCGTCTTCGGGCAGATCAAGGTCTCCATCGCCGAGAAGATCAACGAGAGCGCCCGCGGCACCGCGCGCAACGACGGGGTGCGGGCGCGGTTGGACGCCATGCTCGAGTCGGAGCGATCCCGCCTGGGCACGGCAGCGCTGGTGTGCCCGCTGGCGGTGGCTGTCTCGCAGCCGCTCTCGATGCCCGTGCCCGCCGACGTCGAGCTGGCGGTGCGGCGCAGCCTCGCGCAAGGCGACCTCGACGGCGCCGAGACGGTGCTCAACGGCGCGGTCCGCGACTTCGTGGCGCGGCTGGCGACGCAGGAGGCGTACGAGGACCGCGGCGACATCTACAACGGCGGCGCGGCGGTCTCGGAGGAGGCGCTCAAGGCCTACGTCGCTGCGCGCGGCTCGGAGTACCTCTTCCTGCGGCGCGACGTCGCGGTCGAGGAGCTGCATCCAGCGCTGCGGGAGCGCTTCGTCTTTCCCATGTCGTCGCTGCGGCTGGTGCTGGCGGTGTCGCCCGCGTCGCAGAGCCTGCAGGAGCTGTTCATCTTCGTCGGGCGCGCGCTCTTCAAGGGCTTCGAGAAGCAGGGCGGCCTCGGAATCTACGAGCTGGTGGCGAAGGAGAATCCCTTTTTCACCCTGCTGGCGCAGCACCACCTGGCGCCGTGGCTGCGCGACTACGAGGCCGGCAAGGTGCCGCAGACCGGCGAGTGGCAGCCGGTCCTGATGGGGTCGAGGCAGTGAGCGACCCGAAGCAGGTGCCGGTGGACGGCGCGGCAAAAGGCTCGCCGGATCCGCGGGCGCCGGAGCCTCGGGTCGTCGAGCACTACCCGCCGCCCCCCGACGACGAGCTGCCCCCGCCGACCTTCCGCCAGGCGCTGATCGGTTACGGGTCGATCATGCTCGCCCTCGTGCTGCTGGGGCTGCTCGTCGGGCTGCTCATGAAGGTGCTGCGCTGAGGTTCAGCGCGCGCAGCCGCTCATGACAGAAGAGCTGGTGGCCAGCGCGTCCCGGACCGCTGCTGCCTGCTGCGCGCCCAGCGCGGGCTCGAGCGCGCTCTGCAGCGAATCGCCCACCGTGGTGATGAAGCGCAGGTAGCGCTCGGCGATGGTGCCCGCCGGCAGAGGAGGCAGGCCGGCCCGCTCGCGCGCGATCTCGGTGCGCGCCGCCTGGACGGCTGCCGGGGGGGACTTCTCCAGGATCTCGTGCATCAGCGACTGCGGATCGAGCGTGTCGGCCCCGGCCGCGTCCCCGGTTGCTTCCAGATAGAAGGTCCGCAGATGCGCGACCACGTCCTTGCTGACGGCGTCCACCGCGGCCGCCACCTTGGCCTGCTCCGCCTCCGAGAGGTGCTGCCTTGCGCCCAGGTCGGGCGAGAGCCGGAAGGGCTCGCGGCGGACGTTCGGCAGGTCGAAGCGCACCTCGCAGTTCTGCGCCATCGCCTGCAGCTCGGCGTTTGTGAAGCCGTGGAATCTGGCCCGCCGCGGATCCTGCTCCGGCGCGGCGTCGCCGGAAGCAGCAGCGCGCCGCTCGAGCTCGCGGACGCGGGCCTGCAGGGTGACGACCTGTGCGCGCTCGGCCCGCTCCCGCTCGACCAGGTCGGCCGCGGCGCCGGAATCGGATGGCTTCACCGGCGAGGTCGCGCCCGTTTGCGGAAGAGGCGGCGAAGCCTGGACGGGCCCACCCTCGGCTGCGCTCGCCACCGTCGCCGGCCGCGGCGGCGCCGGGTCCGCCGGCGGCTGGGCGGCGCGGGACCCGTCCCACAGGCGAGGCGCCCTCGCGACGATCTGCGCCACGATTGCTCCCGCGGCGAACGCGAGCGCCATCTTCAGGGCCGGCTTCATGGGCAACGAGCTTCGCACCGCCGCGGCCGGTTGTCGCGGTGATGCCGCCACGCCGAGCACCGCCGCCCGCGGGCCGGCGAGCTGCGCTCGGCTCGAAGGCGGCCCTCGCCTTGACCCTCTAAGAAAAGAGCTCAGGCGACGCGGTTGCGGCCCGCTCCCTTGGCCTCGTACAGCCGCGCGTCGGCGCAGCGTCGCGGTCGAGGAGCTGCATCCGGCGCTGCGGGAGTGCTTTGTCTTTCCCAATGCGTCGCCGCGGCTGATGCTGGCGGTGTCGCCCGCGTCGCAGGGCCGGCAGGAGCTGTTCATCTTCGTCGGGCGCGCGCGCTCTTCATGGGCTTCGAGAAGCAGGCGGTCCTCGGGGTCTACGAGCTGGTGGTGCAGGAAATCCCTTTTCACCCTGCTGCGCAGCTCGAGCGTCGGCGGGAGGTTTCGTTCTTCGCCCGCCGCCAGCCTTCCCGCAGGAGCCACGATCGGGACGCCGAGAGAACGGCCGCAGCTTCCGGCGCGCGCGACGCGTACGGATCGGTCCCGCGCTGGCGGAAGTGGTGCGCCGCGTTGCCCAGCAGGTAGGCGATGGCGCGGACCAGCGCCGTGGGCGAGCGGAGCAGCCGCGCGTGGTAGTGGTCGCCGAAGACGGGCCCTTTGCGGCCCATCATCTTGTTGAGCGCCTTGGCGATGCGGATGCACAGCCCCTGCAAGGCGCGCGAGAGCGCCGCGTCGCTGTCCGCTTCGAGGATGAGGTGCAGGTGGTTGCCCTGCACGCTGAACTCGACGAGGCGTGCCCCGAAGCGCCCGCGCGCTTTTTCGAAGCAGCTCCGGATGCGCCGGAAGCTCCGGCGGGAGCGCAGGTTCCAGACGTGATCGCGCATGCGCAGGGTCACGTGCACGGGCGTCACCCGGCCGAAGCGGGGCCGCGCCGCGTGCGAGACGCGGGTGCCGCGCGGACGGCCGGCACCCTTCCGGCGGCCGCCACGGCGGGAGAACTGAAGCTCTGTTTGCAGCGCAGTCATTTGATTTCGGGAATAATCATAGCGGGTGTGACGGGCGCTGTCAAGCGGGTCGATGGTGGCAACGCGCGGTCTCGCCGGGCCGCGACTGACCTCGATCTGCTGGGAACCTTCGACGAGTTCAAGCGGGCCATGGCCGGCGGTTGGCCCCGGCGACACCGGATGAGATGCCGTTCTTGCGCAGGGCAGCCCGGCCGGTAGCATTGAGCGCGTGGGGTCATCCCGAAGCGCCGCCGCGCGGCTAAGACGGGCCAATGCCTCCCGACCTCCAACTCCTCCATGAGAAGCTGCTCGCGTATCAAGATGCGCTGCGCAGACAGGAAGCGGGTTTTCGCGATTGCGCGAGGCGAGTGCTGCGAGGCGGCTGCTGCCATAGACATCGTGCTTGCAAACGATCTTGAGCCCTGTGCGACCAAAAGCGAGTCCCTTCCACGCGCCCCAAGACCAACCCGAAACCGAGGCCCTAAACGAGGACGAGCACGGCGCTCAGGTGAGCAGAATTGCGGCTAGGGCCCGCTGCAGCCGTCCATGTTCATCCGCATGCTCACCAGGTTGTCGCGCACCGTTCCCGCGTGCTGCGCGCCCAGCGCCGGCTCGAGCGCGCGCTGGAAGGAGTCGCCCACGGTGATGAGGTAGCGGAAGTAGCGCTCGGGAATGCTGCCGCTGTTGGGATCGGCCGGCGGCGTCTCGAGGCCGGCGCGCTCGCGGGCGACGCGGGTCCGCGCGGCCAGCACCACCGCCTGGGGCGACTTGTGCAGGATCTCCTGGCCCAGCGTCACGGGCTCGAGCGAGTCGGCGCCGACGGCGTCTCCGGTCGCCTCCAGATAAAGCGCCCGCAGGTGGGCGACCACGTCCTTGCCGACGGCATTGACCGCCGCGGTCACTCCTGCCTGCTCTTGCTCGGAGAGATGCAGTCGGGCGCCCATGTCCGGATTCAGGTGATAGGGCTCGCGGCCCACCGGCGGCAGCTCGGCGCGCACCTCGCAATTCTGCGCCATGCCGAGCAGTTCGGCCCGGGTGAAGTCGCGGTAGCGCTCGTGAAGTCCCGGCGGGTCGGGCGGCGGGTCGTCGCGCGTCGCGGTCGCCGGCTTCACCGCCGCGCCGGTCTTCTCCAACTCGCGCACGCGGCCCTGCAGGGCGACGATCTGCGCCCGCTGGGTCTTGACCAGCGCCTCGACCGGCACCGGGGCAACTTCCTCCGGCGCGACCGCGGCATGCGGGGCTTTCGAGGCAGAACCTTCCGCGGCCAGTCGCGGGGCGGCAGAGGGTTCGACGCGCGCCTGCTCGCCGGCCGCCACCTGCACCGTGCCCGCCGGACCGGCGACGCTGACCTTTCCCTCGTAGACCGTGACCAGGACCGCGCTCGCCGCCGCCGCGCCGGCCGCCGCCGACAGCATCATCTTTGCCGCAGAAGACATGACGACCTCCACCCTGAAACAGGTTCCCTGCACCAGGACGCGCGCGCCCGCCGACTCCACTTCGAAGCCCGCGCCCGGCTCGACCCGATAGAAGACATCGCCGCTCTCCTGCGAGAGGCGGACGTGCCCGCGCGGCGAGACGGTCCAGTGCAGCCTCGCGCCCGCCTCCGCCACCGCCACTGCCCGCCGGCCCACCGGAATCGAGCTGCGCTGGCGCGTGTCGGCGCTCCCGCTCTCCGTCCCCGGGAGGAAGAGCGCCGCCACCAACGCCGCGGCTGCGAGCGCCATCGCCCCTGCCGCGATCCGCACGCGCGGCCGCCGCCGCCGCGCCGCCAGCACCCGCGCACAAAACCCTTCCGGCGGTTCCTGCGCCGGCCACTGCGAGAAATCAGTCATGGAAGTCTCCCAGCGCGTCCCGCAGGGCCTCGCGGGCGCGCGACAGCCGCGACTTGACCGTGCCTTCCTCGACGCCCAGCGCCTCGGCCACCTCTGCCGTCGAGAACCCGTGCGCCTCGCGCAAGAGGAAGGTCGCCCGAAAGTCCGGCGGCAGGGCGGAGATCGCCTGCGCCAGCGCCGAGCGCAGCTCCGCCGAGCCCGGGGCGATGCGCAGGGCCGACCCCTCCAGCGGCCGCGCCTTCCGCAAAAAATCGATGGCCTGCCGGGCCGCGATGGTGAGGAGCCAGGTGGACAGCCGCGCCGGGCCCTGCGGCTCGAAGCGGTCGAGCGACCGGAAGGCGCGCAAGAACGTCTCCTGCGCCAGATCCTCCACCGACGGCCCGCGGCCGATCATCCGCGAGAGCAGGGCAAAGACCGGCCGCTGGTAGCGCTCGACCAGCGCCTGGCACGCGGCTTCCTCGCCGCGCCGGGCCCGGAGCAGCGTGGGCGCGTCGAGCTCCGGCTCGTCGTGGAAGGCCATGGCCGTCGAGTCTCGCACTGCCGGTTGCACGTCCGGCGGGCGAAATGGTTCCCGGCGCCGGCGAAAACTCAGGCGACGCGGTTGCGGCCCGCGTCCTTCGCTTCGTAGAGCCGCGCGTCGGCGCGACGGACCGCGTCCTCCCAATCCTCGCCCGGCTGCAGCTCGGCGACGCCCACCGAGAGCGTGGCGCCGTGCATGACTTCCGGCGGCAGCTTCTCCACCGCCGCCCGCACCCGCTCGGCAAAGCTGCGCGCGCCGTCGAGGCCGGTGGCCGGCAGGATGGAGAGCAGCTCGTCGCCGCCCCAGCGCGCGGTCACGTCCACGCCGCGCATGGCGCTGGTGAGGATCTGCGCCGTGGCCCGCAGCGCCT
>JANXXR010000297.1 GCA_025350525.1 Deltaproteobacteria bacterium | reverse complement strand
CGCCGCGCTGGCGCAGCGCACCGACGAGCTCACCGAGCGCCAGTCCCGCGACCTCGCCTTCGCCCGCACCCTGGCGGCTCTCTCGGGACACGGCCACCTGCGCGAGCTGGTGGGGGAGGCGCTGGGCGAGTCCGAGGAGTTCCTCCGCACGCTGGTGCTGGTCTGCTACCGGCTCGACAGCGACCAGCTGACGCCGGTGGCGGCGCGGGGCGGCGAGGCGGTTCCGCTGCGGGTGATCGGGCGCATCGCGCAGTCGCTCTCCACGCGCAAGCCGGTGCTGCTCGACGCGCTCCCCGACGACGCCGAGCTGCGCTTCGAGGCGGGCTTCGCCTCCGGGCGGCCCACGAGCGTGATCATCGTGCCCCTCGCCATGGGCGACCGCGACGTGGGCGTGCTGGCGGCCGGATTCGGAAAGACGCCCAGCCCGCAGCAGACCGCCTTCCTCGTCGAGCTGGCGCTGCCCTTGGCGCTGGCCATCGGGCGCACCGAGCTGCACGAACAGACCGAGCGCTTCGCGCTGCAGCTGGCGCAGCGCAACGAGGCGCTGCGCGAGCAGTCCGAGCAGCTCGCCTCCAAACAGACCGAGCTGACCCTGAAAAACGTCGAGGTCGAGCGCGCCAACCAGCTCAAGACCGAGTTCCTCGCCAACATGTCGCACGAGCTGCGCACGCCGCTCAACGCGGTCATCGGCTTCTCCGAGCTGATGCTCGAGGAGCAGCAGCGCCTCTCGCCGGAGCACGTGCAGTTCGTCCGCGACATCCACGCCAGCGGAAGACACTTACTGACCCTCATCAATTCCGTACTCGACCTCGCCAAGATCGAGGCCGGCCGGGTGGCGCTGGAGGTGAAGCCTCTCGACCCGGCCCACCAGATCGCCACCGCCTGCGCGCTGGTCTCGGCCATGGCGCAGAAGAAGAACCTGCGCATCGAGCAGGTGATCAAGACGGCGCGCGCGGTCCGGGCCGACCCGGGCAAGCTGCAACAAGTGCTGCTCAACATGCTCTCCAACGCCATCAAGTTCACCAACGACGGCACCCGCATCGAGGTGGGGGTGGAGGACCACGCCGCCCTCTTGCGCTTCTGGGTGAAGGACGAGGGGCCGGGCATCGCCGAGAGCGTCAAGCCCGAGCTCTTCAAGCCCTTCATGCAGGGCGAGTCGCCGCTCTCCAAGAAGCACGAGGGGACCGGGCTCGGCCTCGCCATCAGCCGAAGGCTGGTCGAGTACCAGGGCGGTGACGTGGGCGTCGACACCGAGCTGGGGCGCGGCTCGACCTTCTGGTTCACGCTGCCCGCCGACGATCAGCTGCCCGCGCCCGCGCAGTCGGTGCCGGCGGTCCGGTCCGAGCCACAGGCCAGCGAGGGCTGGGCGCCGGGCGGTCCGCTGGTGCTGGTGGTCGAGGACGATCCGGCCAACGCCAGGCTCCTGCGCTTCCACCTCGAGGCGGCCGGGTACGCGGTGGCCGAGGCGGTCCGCACCCAGCCGGCGCTGGAGATGGTGCGGCGGCTCAGGCCCCGGCTGGTCCTGCTCGACCTCATCCTGGAGGAGGGCGATGACGGCCTGCGCGTGCTGCGCGAGATCAAGTCCAACGAGGACACGCGCCGCACGCCGGTGATCGTGGTCTCGGTCGTCCAGGAGACCCGCCGGGCCCGGGAGCTGGGCGCCGACGAGTGCTTCGTCAAGCCGGTGGACGCGCCCCGGCTGCTCGAGGTGGTGCAGCGGCTCTGCCCTTTGCGGCCGCAGCCCGTGGTGCTGGTGGTGGACGATCACGACCTCAACCGCGAGCTGGCCCGCACGCTCCTCGAGCGCCGCGGGTGCCGCGTGCTCCTGGCCCGCAATGGCCAGGAGGCGGCCTCGCTCGCCAGGCTGGAGCAGCCCGACATGGTGTTGATGGATCTGGCCATGCCGGTGCAGGACGGGATGTCGGCGGCCCGCGAGCTGAAGGCCAATCCCACCACCTCGCGGATTCCGCTCATCGCCTTCACCGCGCTGGCCATGAGCGGAGACGAGGAGCGTGCGCGCAACGCCGGCTTCGACGGATACCTGACCAAGCCTTTGGAGATGGGCGCGCTCAACGCCGCCCTGGAAAAATACCTGAACCCCGCGGCGAGCGCCTAGATGGCTCGGTTGGATCCCTGGCCAACTAGGTCTCGAGGATCCAGTCGAAGGTCAGCTTGAAGTCCTCGTAGCAGGTCTCGCAGATCCAGCGGCGGTCGGGGGTGACGTAGCCTTCGCTGGCCGTGCCCTCCCGCGCGTGGGTGCGGAAGGGCGTCCAGCAAAACTCGCAGTGGTCGTGCTCGGAGCCCGGGCGCGCCGGCTGGTACGCCTGGAAGCGCAGCAGCTCTTCGCGCAAGAAGTCCTGTCCCTGCAGCCGCCAATCGTCCTGCGCAATCATCGTGGTCATGGTCGCTCCTCTAGGGTACCGGGATGCCGGCGCCGGCCGGCTCTCCCAGAAGGGTTTCGCAGGCGGCGATCTTCACGGGGTCGCCCACGCCATGGGCGGCCGCAAGCGGGTCGCCCGAGTTCAGGTTCAAGGAAAGCCCGTAGGCGACGCAGCCGCGCGCGTCGGCCACTTCGACGCCTTCGGGGGGATTGGCCAGGAGCGCGCGGGCCAGCGCCCGAAGCCAGGCGGCGGCGGCGCGCTTCTTCAGCTCTTCGTCGGGCGGCACGGTGGGCTCGAACCGGGCCGAGACCAAGAGCCGCGGCGCCGCCTCCCAGGTGTCGTCGCGCACTTCGTCCTGCGCCCGCAGCACGCGGGTCTTGCTGCCCAGCTCGACCTGCGCCTCCGCTCGGGCGACCAAGCGATGCTGGGTCGCCGGCACGCGGACCTTCTTGCCCTTGGCGTCCGTCGCCGCCGCGTAGGAGGCGCTGGTCGAGTGGTCGATGACGACCGTCAGCTTGCCCACCACCACGTCCGGATCCTGCGCCCGCCAGGAGAGGTTCAGATCCTTGCCGGCCTCGAGGGCGGCGGCGAGGAGCGGGTCGGGGCGCTGCGATTCGTCGGCGGAGCCCAGGGTCAGGTGCGGGTTCAGGTGCGCGGCCAATTCCGCGACGCGGGCCGGACCGCAGCCGTTCTGTCCGGCGGCGGCGGCGCGTCCGCAATAGAGGAGCGCCTGCTCCGGCGTTGAGGCATCGACCAGAGCCGACAGCTTGTCCGCCGTGCAGGCCGAGGCCAGATCGGCGGCCAGGGCGGGCTCGGCCGCGGCACGGGCGGCGTCGGCGGCCTGGAGCAGCTCGGCGCAGTCGCCGCGGGACACCATTGCCTGCTGCTGCGGCGTGCGCGGATGGGCGCAGGCGAGCAACAAGGCGGGCGCCATCACGACGGCTCTTCGAGGGATCCTGCGCATCACGTACCCTCCAACCCGGGAGCGAAAGTTTTTGTGCCCGGACCCCGCGCCCTGCGAGGAAGCGAGCCGACCCTGTGCTAGCTTACCGAAAGAATGGCGCCCCTGAAGATCGGCGAGATCCTCATCTCGGAGGGCCACCTGACCCAGGAGGGCCTGGAAGAGGCCATCGACTGGCAGGTCCTCTACGGCGGCCGGCTGGGGACCAACCTTCTCGAATTGAGGCTGGTCGAGGAGGAGGCGCTCGCCCACGCGCTCGGCCGGCAGCTCGGCGCGGAAGTGACCTGGGGAGAAATCGCGGTCGACCCCGCCCTCATCAGCGCCATCCCGAAGCACATCGCCGACCGGCAGGAGATCGTGCCGTGGAAGCTGGAGAAGCGCCGGCTGAAAGTCCTCTGCTGCCAGATCGACGTCGAGCAGTTCGACCAGCTCTCCTCCCGGATCGGGAGGCCCTGCGTCCCGGTGGTGGCGCCCGAGTACCGCATCTTCCAGCTGCTGCGCGCCCACTTCCAGGCGACGCGGCAGATGCGCGCGCTCGACTTCGGCGTGGTGCCCGAGGAGGGCCGCGAGCAGCGGCGCAAGAAGAAGGAGAAGGACAAGGGGCACGTCGTCGAGGAGGCGCCGGAGCTGATCGACGAAAGCGCCTTCAACGACATCTATGCGCAGGTGGTCGCGGGCCGATCGGCTGCACCTGCGCCGCCGCCCGCGCAGCCGCAGTGGTCGCCGGGCGCGGGGACCTGGCCGGGCGGCTCCCTGCCGCAGCTGAACTCCGCGGCGCCCCCCGGCTATCCGCCGCCGCCCGGCTATCCACATGCGCCCGTGCCGCAGCAGCAGTTGCCGCCGCAAGCCCCGCAGCAGCAGGCCCCGCCGCAGGCGCCGCAGCATCGGGCGGCCCAGCCCGCGCCGGCCTGGCAGCCGCAGCCCGCGCGTCCTCCGTCCCCACCGATGCTGGCGCCGCAGAGGCCGCCCGCCGCACCGCCGCAGAGGCCGCCCGCCGCACCGCCCTCGAAGGCGCCGCCCGCGCCGGCAAAGCCGCAGCAGGCCTACTCGCGCACCGCCGTCCGCGTCACGCAGATGCCGACGCCGCGGGCAGAGCCCGAGCCGCTGGAGACGCTGCCCGACGACGCCATCCTCGAAGAGCTGCCCGACGACGCCATCCTCGAGGTAGCCGCCGCCGCCAGCCTCGAGGCCGAGTCCGCCGAGGCGGAGGCCGTGATCGAAGCCGAGCCGCCGCTCGAGCCGGTCGCCTGGGACGACGTGCCCCCGCCGCCCGCGCGACCCGCGCGCGACGAGACTCCCCTCGAGTTCAAGGCGGCGCTGAAGGCACTCGAGGGCGTGACCGACCGCGACTCGATCGCGCACATCGTGCTGCGCGCTTCCCGCAACAAGGCCGCCCGCGCGCTGCTGCTGCAAGTCCAGGGCGGCGTGGCCATCGGCTGGGACGGCCTCGGCGAAGGGCTGGAGAACGCGCGCACGGTCGCCATTCCGCTCTCCGCGGATTCGGCCTTCTCGCTGGTGGTCAAGACCCGCAGCCACTACCTGGGGCCGCTGCAGAAGACGCCGCTCAACATCCGCTTCCTCGCCACGCTGGGGAAGAAGGTCCCGCTCAGCTCGCTGCTCTTCCCCATCCTGCACAAGGGCCGCGTCTCGCACATGCTCTACTTGGACAATGGCCACAAGCAGCTGGCCCCCACCGACGTGGGCGAGATGCTGATCCTGAGCCAGCGCATCAGCCAGACCGTCGAGGCGCTGGTCGAGCGGAAGCGCAAGGCCGCGCGCGGATGAGACGGCGGGCCCCGCTGGTCTTGTCGCTGGCGCTCTGCGCCTGCGGCGCGGACCTCGCCTCGCCCTTCTCGGCGGTGGCGGTGACCTACGACGTCACCTCCCAGAAGTTCAAGCTGGCGCAGGTGCGGGTCAACACGCTCACCAGCCTGCGACGCCTCGAAGGCAGCTCCGGCAACCTCGCCGCCGGAGGGACCGTCCGCGTCTCCACCAGCGCCGTCAAGGCGCCGGGAGCCACCGTGGCAGGGCTGCGGGCGGCCTTCGTCACCGCCCAGCCCGCGCAGGTGAGCGTGAGCTGGAACATCCTCAACGACATCGTCTACGCCGAGGACTTCGAGTCGCTGGAGCTGCTCAGCACCTATTACAACATGGAGAAGGCGCGCAAAGCCCTCTCCGATTGGGGGCTCTCGTCGCTGCCGCAACGGCCCATCGTCGCGCACGCCGCGCTCTCCGACGAGAACGGCCTCCCGCCGCTGATCGAGGGCGAGCTCTACTACGCGCCGCTGGCCACCTTCTACGCGCCCGCCGCCACTCCGCAGCAGAGCGTCCCTTCGGCGCTCAACCTGGGCGCCGTCGCGCACGCGCTCGGGCACGCGGCGGTCGAGGAGCTGGTCTGGGCCGGCGCCCCCGCGCCCGCGCCGGAGCTGGGCGCGAGCAGGGTCGCGCGCCACCTCGCCCGATCGCTCGCCGAGGGCATCGCAGACTACCTCGGGGTGGCGGTCAGCCTCGACGAGCACTGGTTCGACCACTCGCTGCAGCGCGAGCCCGCAGCGCGCGCGCTGGATCAGATCCGCTGCTCCACCCCCGACATGCTGTACGCGCTGGCCGCCGACGACGCGCAGACTCCCTACGATGCGTATCCGCTCGGCTCGGTCTTGGCAGGCGCCCTCTGGGGGCTGGGGTCGCCGCACCTCCAGGAGATCTCCCGCGGCGTGCTCTCCGCGCTGCCGGATCTCGGGAGCAAGGCGGCCGCCGCGCAGGGCGCGCTGACCCTCCCGGACATCCTCGAGACGCTGGCGTCGCACGCTCCCGACGATCAGCGGCTCGCCCTCTGCGGGATCTTTCTCAACCGCTTCGCGCAGGTCGGACTCAAGCAGGTCGACTTGCCTTCGTGCGCCAAGGCGACCGCGCGGCAGGAGTGCCAGTGAGCCGCGGCCTCTGGCTTTTGCTGCTGCTCGCCTCGGCGGCGCGGGCCGCGGACGAACCGACTCCGTTCTGGCTGCCGCCACCTGCCGTCAAGAAGAAGGCGCCGGCGAAGCCCGTGAAGAAGCCTTTGAAGAAGAAGCCGGTGCAGCTCGAGCCGCTGGAGATGCAGCGCAAGGAGAAGCCGCCCGTCCCCGAGAAGCACCAGCCGCAGCCGGCGCCTCGCTCGATGGAGCCGAGCTGGATCGACCCGGCGCCGCCCGCTGCCGAGCCTGCGCCGCGGACCGTCGAACCCGCGCCGCGGATCCCGGAGCCGGCGGTCCGTACGCAGCGCACGCCCGTCGAGATCGAGCCCGTTGCGCCGCCGGTTCGTTCGCCTGCTGCCCGCGTTCCCGCACCGCCCATCGCTCCGCCGGCAGTGGCGATCCCGACAGCGCCGGTTCCCGAGCAGCCGGCAGCCGTGGTGCTGGCGGAGCCGGAGAGGGAACCGCCTGCGGATGATCCGCGCCGCTGGTCCTTGGGGGCAGCCTTCGGCGCCTGGGGCAAGTCGCGCTCCGACGGCACCGGCCGCGACTGGCAGGTGGCCTACGGACTGCGCTTCGGCCGCGCCCTCTTCCCGGCGCTGGAGGTGGAGCTCGAGCTGCTGCGCGCCGGCGCCAGCGCGGGGAGCCCGTTCGTCAACGCCACCGCCACGCACAACCTGGCCGCGCTGCGCGCCTTCTGGGTGCTGGGCGACAAGGCCGCGCTGCTGCTGGGCGGCGGCGCCGGAGTGGCGCTGGTGCAGACGCACTACGCGCTGCAGCCCTCGACGGATCCCGGCGTGGCCGCCACCGGTCTCGACGCCAACGCCGTCAAGAGCGTGATCGAGATCACCGCCGCCGCGCACCTGCGCATCTTTCGTGGCCTCGAGGCCCGCGTCGAAGTCTCCGCCGCAGCGCGCGACGGAAAGCTCGAGATCCTGCCTCTGCTCGGAGCCGGCGCTGCCTTTTGAGCAGTAGCCATTGGTGGATCGACTTTGCGATACTGACGCCGCAATGCGCGTGCGGACCGCCGCGCGGGGGAGAAACCAAGTGCTTCATCGCCTGAGCCTCATCGCAGCCTTGGCCGCCGTGCCCGCCTTTGCACAGTCCGGAAAGGGCGAGATCGACTGGGCACGACGCGTGCTGGTCGGACACGGGCAGGGCGCGCCCGATCTCAACGCGCCGTCGATCGCGGTGGCGCGGCTCGGCGCCGAGCGGGCGGCCAAGCTGGATGCGTACCGCAACGCGCTCGAGGCGCTCAAGGGCATGCAGGTGCAGTCGGGCGGCAGCGTTGGCTCGCTGCTGCAGAACGACGCCACGCTGACCAGCCGCGTGGACGGCGAGCTCAAGGGCGTGAAGCCGATCAAGACCCACTACTTCTCCGACGGCGGCGTCTCGCTCGACATCGAGGTGCCGCTCGACGAGCTACCCGCCGACCTGGCCAAGGCGATCAAGGTGCCCGACGGCGTGGCGCCGCTCAAGGGCGCGGGCGGGGCGGCCGCGCAGGCAGCGGGCGGCGGCGGCTCGAGCTCGGGCTCTGGCGACGTGCAGGTGCAGACGGCGCTGGGCCAGGCCGCGGTGCTGAACGGCGACAAGCCGGCGGCGCGCGAGAAGGCCATCGAGGACGCCCTGCGGCACGCGGTGGAGATGGCGGTGGGCACCAAGGTCACCAGCACCAGCGAGGTGCAGGACTTCCAGAGCAAGATGGATCAGGTGCTGACCCACTCGCAGGGCTTCGTGAAGAAGTACCAGATCGTCAAGGAAGGGATGGACGGCGAGGTGGTGCAGGTCACCATCCGCGCCGAGATCTCCAACCTCGAGCTCGACAAAGATCTGGCGTCGATGGGGCTCTTGATGGCGCGCAAGGGGATGCCGCGCACCATGGTGCTGGTCGCCGAGCAGAACATCGGCATGGCGGCGCCCTCGGCGGCGTGGATGAAGGACAAGGGCGGGCAGAACGCGCTCGTCTCCGCCGACCTGCGCATCGCCGAGAACACCATTCTCGATCAGCTCAAGAGCGGCGGCTTCCGGCAGCTGATCGACCCCGAGATCGCCACCGAGAAAGTGGCCCAGGTCGGCGGTATCA
>JANXXR010000294.1 GCA_025350525.1 Deltaproteobacteria bacterium | reverse complement strand
CCTCCGCTCCGACGACTGACAAGAGCCTTTAATGCGCACCACGGAGGCACGGAGGCGGGGAGGTCTCAAGGGGTGCCTCGGCCACGACCGTGCTCGGAGCGGGCGATCGCCTCGGGCCCACCAATCTTTTCTCCGTGCCCTCCGTGCCTCCGTGGTGCGCTTTTGCTTTTTCTAAAGAACTTGGAAGAGGGCGGGAAGGAGTTCGCCGGCTCGGCCGAGGCGGCATTCGTCGAAGGAGTGCGCGTTGTCGGGCTTCTCCAGCCCCAGGTAGACGCAGCGGGCGAATTGCCCGCGCGCGTTGGGCACGTTGCGCAGGTGCGAGACGAACCCCGCCGCTGGATAGACGGCGCCCGAGCTCCCCACCGTCACGAAGAGGTCGCAGCGCTCCAGCGCCGCGAAGATGCGCGGCATCGAAAGCGGCACCTCGCCGAACCAGACCACGTCGGGGCGGAGCTGCCCGCCGCACGCGCAGCGGGGCACGCGGTCGAAGTAGACGGCTTCGTCGCGGAAGGGGGCGCGGTCGCAGGACGCGCAGCGGGTCGAGCAGAGCTCGCCGTGCATGTGCAGCACGCCGCGCGAGCCCGCCTGCTCGTGCAGCGGATCGACGTTCTGGGTGCAGAGGAACAGGCGATCGCCCAGCGCTTCACCCAGCTGGGCCAGGGCAAGGTGGGCGGGGTTGGGCTGGACTCTGGCCACCTGCCTGCGGCGCTCGGAGTAGAAGCGCCAGACCAGCAGCGGATCGCGCTGGAAGCCCTCGGGGGTGGCCACGTCCTCGACGCGGTGCTGCTCCCAGAGGCCGTTGGCATCGCGGAACGTCGCCACGCCGCTCTCGGCGCTGATGCCCGCGCCGGTGAGCACGAAGACCCGGCTCTTGGGCTCGATGCGCAGCGGAGGGAAGTCGCGGCCGGGTCCGGTCTTGGTCAGGGGCACCATGGTGACGGGAATGGTTGCGCGCCGGCCGCCCGCAGGCAAGGATCTCCTCATGATGGTCGCCCAGGAGCTGCGCCGCGAGCTGTCCCGCAAGGTCTACGTCCAGAGCCGGATGGCGCGCGCGCTGGCGCTGCGGGTGGCGTACATCGCCTACGCCCGGGCGCTCTTGCGCTGGAGCGACCCGCCCTCGCCGGCCGCCGGGCAGTCGCTGCGGGCGCGCATCGAGCGGCTCTTCGAGGAGGACTGGCAGGACGCCGAGGCCGGGCTCTACCCGCACGCGCTCATCGAGGCGCTGCCCGTCTGGGAGTACGCGCAGGCGGTGCCGCGGCTGCTCGCCGACCTGCCGCGCACGCGGGCGCGCATCGGCCGCGGCGACTTCAACGACATCCCCGAGGACGCGCCCGACCGCTACCCGCGCTACTACGCGCGCAACTTCCACTTCCAGAGCGAGGGTTACCTGGGCCACACCAGCGCCGCGCTCTACGAGCTTCAGGTCACGCTCCTCTTCGGCGGCACCGCCGCGGCGATGCGGCGCCAGCTGATTCCGCCGGTGGTGCGCCTCGCCCGCGCCATGGGCGCCACCAAGGCGCGGCCGCTGCGGGTTCTCGACGTCGCCTGCGGCACCGGCCATTTCCTCCGCATGCTGGGCGCGGCGCTTCCCAGCGAGGCGAAGTTCTTCGGGCTCGACCTCTCGCCGCACTACATCGCCCGCGCCCGCGAGTTGCTGCCGCGCGCGCTGGACGTCTCGCTGGTCTGCGACAACGCCGAGAAGCTGCCCTTCACCGACGGCTCGTTCGACGCGGTCACCAACGTCTTCTTGCTCCACGAGCTGCCCGCCGACGTCCGCGCCCGCGTGCTGGCCGAGATGGCCCGCGTGGTCCGGCCGGGCGGAGTCGTGGTGGTGGGCGACAGCATCCAGCTTGCCGACGCGCCCGAGCTCTCGAAAGAGGTGCTTAACTTCCCCAAGCGCTTTCACGAGCCCTATTACCTGGGGTACGTGAAGGACGACCTGGGGGCGCGCCTCACCGAGGCCGGGCTGCGCGTCACCAACTCCAAGCTCGCCTTCCTCACCAAGATCGTCACCGCCGAAAAACCGCGGCACTGAGCAACATTTAAATCCACCACGGAGGCACGGAGGGCACGGAGAAAGGCTTTGTTTTGTCCGCGAACACTCGGGCGTCGCCTCGGCCACCGATCGAACTCCCCGCCTCCGTGCCTCCGTGGTGCGCTTCTAAGCCGCGTGATGTGCGGCAGCGTCGAGGGCGCGAGCGCGCTTGGCCCAGGTGCGGGCGATGAGCGCGATGGCCAGCAGGAGCGGCACGATGAACCCCAAGAGGACCAGCACGCCCACCTTGGCCGCGCGGACCTGCTCGGAGTCCGCGGCGCCGAAGCACATCGGGCAGGAGAGGAGGAGCGCCAGCATCATAGGAAGCTCACACCCTTCAGCTTGCGCAGAAACCAGAAGCCGTACCAGACCAGCGCGGCGGCGGCGGCGAAGCCGAGGATGCCGAGCAAGAGCGTGCCGCCCTGCCCCGTGCGCTGGTACGCCGCGACGGACCAGGCGCCGAACCCGAGCGCGCACAGCACCGAGACGATGACGAAGAAGACGTGGAAGGCCTTGAGCGACATCAGGTGGACTTGAAGACCTCGAGGATGGTGAGCGACGGCAGCAGCATGAGGAGCAGGAAGAAGAGCGCGGTCAGCAGGAGCACCGCGTAGATGACCTTCTTCTCGTCGAGCAGGTGCATGAAGACGCCCGCCACCAAGCCCGCCTTGATGGAGGCGATGATCAGCGCCACCGTGATGGCCAGCGGCCGGTTGAGCTTCAGGTAGCTGACGCCGACGGTGATGCCCGTCAGGCAGAGCAAGGCGACGAAGACCACGTAGTAGCGGCTGAGGTGCTTCTTGAACTCTGCAGGGCTCTCGTGAGGGCTCTCGTGGTGCGACGACTCCTGGGCGGTCTCGGTCATCGATGTCCTCAGAGGAGGTAGAGGCAGGGGAAGAGAAAGATCCAAACCAGGTCGACGAAGTGCCAGTAGAGGCCGGCGTTCTCGACGCGGTTGGTGAAGTGCTCGCGGTCGGTTGCCCAGAGCTTGCTGCCGGGCCCGAGCAGGTACGAGTTGACGACGATGCCGCCGAGGATGTGCACGCCGTGCAGGCCGGTGAGCGTGAAGTAGACGGCGTAGAAGTTGTCGTGCGACGGGTAATGCCCCAGCTCGAACTTGTGGCTGTACTCGAAGTACTTGACGATGAGGAAGCCGAAGGAGAGCAGGATGGTGGCGCCCATCCACAGCTTGAACTTGGGGAGCTCGCCCAGCTTGCAGCTGGCCCAGGCGAGCACCATGGTGATGGAGCTGGTGATGAGGATGCCGGTGTTGAGCGTGGCCAGGGGGACGTTGAGGATCTCCGAGCTGAGCCCGCCCTCGGGCGGCCAGTGCGGCGCGCCGGTGCGGATCAGCACGTAGCTGGAGAAGAGCGCCCCGAAGAGCATCACCTCGCTGGCGAGGAACAGCCAGATGCCGAACTTCCCGTTGGGGATGCCCGTCACCGGGTGCGGCTTGACCATGTACGGAATCACGGTGTCGGACACGTTCAGCCCTCCGCCTTGAACTGCGGCGAGTAATCGTTGGCGTGGCCGGGCACGCTGTACTCGTACGGCTCGCGGTAGACGATCGGCTCGGTGAGGAAGTTGCCGTGTCCGGGAGGCGAGGGCGCGGCCCACTCGAGCGTGGTGGCGTTCCAGGGGTTCTCGGTGACGCGGGCGCCGTTCTTCAGGCTCATGAAGAAGTTGATGATGAAGAAGATCTGCGCGAGGCCGAGGCCCCAGGCGCCCATGGAGATGACCACGTTGAGCGCCTGCACGCCGCGGCCGTGCGCATAGACGGTGGGGTCGTAGAGGCGCCGCGAGAGGCCGGCCATGCCCTGGAAGAACATCGGCATGAAGACGAAGTTGATGGCGACGAAGCTGAACCAGAAGTGCAGCTTGCCCAGGGTCGCGTTCATCTGCCGGCCGGTGGCCTTTGGATACCAATAGTAGATGCCGGCAAAGAGCGCGAAGAGCGTGCCGGGCGCGACCACGTAATGGAAATGGCCAATCACATAGAAGGTATCGTGCAGGTAGATATCGGAGGCGGTCAGGCCGAGCGGCAGGCCGGTGAGCCCGCCGATGGCGAACATGGGCAGAAAGGCGGTGGCGAAGAGCATCGGCGTGTTGAAGCGGATGGCGCCGCCATAGAGCGACATGATGAAGCAGGTGAGGATCACCACCGAGGGGATGGAGATGATCATCGTCGTCGTCTGGAAGAAGGTCGACATGGTGGTGCCCATGCCGGTCATGAACATGTGGTGCGCCCAGACCACGAAGCTCATGAAGCCGAGGAAGATCACCGAATAGACCAGCAGCCGGTATCCCCAGAGCGGCTTGCGCGTGTTGTTCGCCACCACCTCGGCGACGATGCCCATCGCCGGCAGGATGAGGACGTAGACTTCCGGGTGCGCGAGGAACCAGAAGAGGTGCTGCCAGAGGAGCGGCGAGCCGCCGCCGGCGACTTTGAGTTGCTCGCCCGAGACCACCAGGCCCGAGGGCAAGAAGAAGCTGGTGCCGGCGAGCCGGTCCATCAGCTGCATGACGGTGGCGGCTTCGAGCGGCGGGAAGGCGAGCAGCAGGAGGAAGCTGGTCACCAGCTGCGCGTGAACGAAGAAGGGCAGGCGCCAGAAGGTCAGGCCCTTGGCGCGCATCTGCACGATGGTGACGATGAAGTTGATCGAGCCGAGCAGCGAGCTGGTGATGATCAGCACCATCGCCAGGCACCAGACGGTCTGCCCGCTGGTGGCGATGTCCGAGAGCGGCGGATAGCTGGTCCAGCCCGACTGCGCCGCGCCGCCCGGCATGAAGAAGCCGGCCATCATCAGGATGCAGCCCGGGAGGAAGATCCAGTAGCTGGCGAGGTTGATGCGCGGGAAGGCCATGTCGGGCGCGCCGATCTGCAGCGGCATGACGAAGTTGCCGAACCCGCCGACGGCGAGTGGCACCACGCCGAGGAAGACCATGATGGTGCCGTGCATGGCGCCGAGCTGGTTGTAGAACTCGGGGGCCATCACGCCGCCGGGCATCGCCGTCTCGCCGAGCAGCTTGCCGAAGAGCGGCAGCGGCTGGCCCGGATAGGCCAGCTGCCAGCGCATGATCATCATCAGCGAGAAGCCGAAGAGGAGGAAGAAGAGCGCGGTCACCGCGTACTGGATGCCGATGACCTTGTGGTCGACGGAGAAGATGTACTTGCGCCAGAAGGGCAGCTCGTGGTGCCCGTGGCGCTCGAGATCGTGCCCGTGATCGTGGTCGTGCGCGTGGCCGTTGCCGGTCGCCGTCGGGGTCGTCGTCGGATTCATTTACTTCTTCTCCGGGGCGGGCGTGTTGTCAGGCGCCGTGTCGGGCGCTGCGGCGGCGGGCGCTTCCTGCGGCGGCGGCGCGTTCTCCGCCTCCCACTTGGCGTAGTCCTCCGGCGTGTCGATGAGCACGTCGGCGCGCATGCGGTAGTGGCCCAGCCCGCAGAGCTGGGCGCAGGCGATCTCGTAGTGGCCGGGCGCGGTGGCCTCGAACCAGATGGGGATCTTCTGGCCCGGGATGGTGTCCTGCTTCACCCGCAGCACGGGGATGTTGAAGGCGCGGATTACGTCCTTGGACGAGACCTCGACGTAGACCGGCTTGTGCACCGGGATGTGCAGCTGGTTGATGGTGACGATGTCGTCCTTGCCGTCCTTATCCTCGGGGTCGAGGCCGAGGGGATTGTCGCCGCCGATCAGGTCGAGCTTGCCGGAGCCGAACTTCTTGTCCTTGCCCGGGTAGTGGAAGTTCCAGGCGAACTGTTCGGCCACGACGCGGATATGCACCGCCTCGGCGTCGTTGGGCGGGTTGTTCTTGTAGGCAAGCCACACCGGCGTCGAGAGGCCGAAGAGGAGGAAGACCTCGACCACCACCACCGCGCCCTCGATGTACTTGGTGGCGACGGCGGCCACCGGCGCGTAGATGGCCTTGTGGCCCTCGCGCGCGCGGTACTTGAACAGGGTCCAGACGAAGAACGCGCCCCAGCCGACGAAGAGCAGGAGCATGAACCAGTGCAGGACAGTGATGAGCTGGTCGATCTTCGCCCCGTGCACGGAGACGTCGGGCGGGAGCCACCAACCGTAGACTTTCTCGTCCATGGAATCCTCTTCAGCGGCCGAGCTGGGCGACGGCGGGCAGGGCGCCCGGGCTGCCGTGCGCGGCGGATACGAAGACGGTGCACCAGAAGCAGAGTCCGAGGAGCAGAACCGCCGGGGTCAGCGCCCAGAAGAGGCGGGCGGCAGGCGGGCCGCGCTGCGGCAGCGGGTCGCGGCGGCGGGCGTAGAGGAAGAGCGCCTCCGTGGCCAGCACGGCCAGCGCGGCGAAGCGGGCGATGGTCCAGATGCCGAGAGTTGCGGTAGCGGAAGAAGTCACGTCCATCGGAGGGAGCGGCTCTAACATGACCGAGGGGCGCGTTCAACCTGCGACGAACCGTCGCATCCACCAAAAATCAAAGCGCACCACGGAGGCACGGAGGCGGGGAGGTTTTGAATGGGTGCGGGGTGTGCGCCCGAGGATCGCGCGGCCCAAAAACAAAAAAGGACTTCTCCGTGCCCTCCGTGCCTCCGTGGTGCGCTTTTGCTTTTGCCTCTAGGAACGGTCGAGCATCAGCGCGCCGAAGACCACCGGCAGATAGAGCAGCGAGAGCAGAAAGAGGTTGCGCGCCCAGCGGGGACCGGCGTCCGCGCGCAAGCCAAGCAGCCCGTAGCCGAGGAAGGTGAGGCCCGCCAGCAGCGCCGCCAAGAGGTAGCCCGCGTGCGCCGTCCCGATGGGCACGAAGAGGAGCGACACCGCCACCAGCGCCACCGTGTAGCGGACGATGTTCATCCGCGCCGCCCGCTCCCCGCCCGGCTCGTTGGGCTGTACCACCAGGCCCGCGCGCGCGTACTCTTCCTTGCGGAAGAGCGTGATGGCGAGGAAGTGCGGCACCTGCCAGAGGAACATCACCGCGAAGAGCAGCACGCCGGGCAGGTCGAGGCGCTCGGTGGCGGCGGTCCAGCCGATCAGCGGCGGGATGGCGCCGGGCAGCGCGCCGACCAGCAGCGCCGCCGCCGACATCCGCTTCATCGGCGTGTAGAGCAGCACATAGCTGACCAGCGCGATCGAGGCGAGCAGCCCCGGCAGCGCGCCCACCGCGAAGGTGAGCAGCGGCACCGAGATGGCTGCGAGGACCAGGCCAAACGCGAGCGCGACTTTGGGCTCCATCCGCCGCGCCGGCAGCGGGCGGTTCATGGTGCGGGACATGAGCGCGTCGCTGTCGCGCTCGAGGTACATGTTGAGCGCGTTGGCGGCGGCGACGATGAGCACGGTGCCGAGGATGGTGAAGATCACCGTGCGCAGCGGCAGCCCGTGCGGCGCGAGCCAGAGCCCGCTCGCCGTGGTGAAGAGCACCAGCGCGGTGATGCGCGGCTTGGCGAGCTGCAGCAGGTCGCTGGGCGCGGTGGTCACGCCGAGGCGATCTGCGCCAGGCCCACGCGCTCCGCATCGGCGACGCGGGTCAGGGCCAGGAGCGAGACAAAGGCCGCGAGCAGCAGCGCGCCGACAAACAGGTGCGCCGTCAGCGGCGCCAGGTCCTTGAAGGTCAGGATGGTGAGGACGCCGAGGAGGATCTGCACCAGCACCAACGCGGGCGCGAGCAGGGCCAGCACCCGCACCGTGCCGCGGACCTCGCGCGCGACCTTCACCGAAGACCAGGCGACCATGGCCAGCACCACGAAGGCAAAGGCCCGGTGGGCCATGTGCAGGTGGACCATCGGGTGCACGCCGGTGGGCCAGAGGGCGCCGCGGCAATACGGCAGGTCGGTGCAGACCAGCCCCGCGCCGGTATGCCGCACCGTCGCCCCGAGGACGATTTGAAAATAGACCGCCGCAGTAGTCAGCCATAGGAGCGCCCGCGACGCGGCGGGCAACTCCTGACCCCGCGGCGTAACGCCTCGCAGTTCCGGGCCTCGCAGCTCCACGCCTCGCAGCTCCTGGCCTTGCGGCTTCAGGCCTGGGGTCTGAAGCCTGAGGCCTGAGTCCTGCGTCACCGCGATCACCAGCATGAGCGAGAGAAACAGCATCGACGTCCCGAGGTGCATCACCAGCACCAGCGTCGGCAGCCGGTAGAGCACCGTCAGCCCGCCGAGGAGGCCTTGGAACATCACCAGCGCCAGGGCTGCGATCGAAAGCTTGCCGTCGGCTTCTCGCGCCTGCGCGATGGCCGCGCCGAAGCACGCGTACCCGAAGAGGACCAGCGCCACCCCGGCGAGCGGCGCGGCGCCGGAGACGTACTTCACGTGCCCCGCCCAGAACGACGCGCCCAGGGTGAAGACGGAGATCCCGGCGACCACCGCCGCCAGCCTGCCCTGCTTCGCCCGCCGCAGCGCGAGGAGGACCAGCGCCACGGTGAGCAGCCCCACCGCCGTGGCGATCAGCCGGTGCGTGTGCTCGACGGCGACGCTGCCTTCCATCTTCGGCAGCGCCGACCCGAAGCAGGTGGGCCAGTCGGGGCAGGCCAGGCCCGAGTCGGTGTTGGTCACGACTCCGCCGGCCACGATCAGGACGACCGTGAGGAAGGCAGCGGCGGCAGCGAGACGACGGATCAAGCGGCGGCTCCCGGAATGCGACTCCCAGAATGAAACAGGGGAGGCCGGTTCTATCCGGACCTCCCCTGATGAGCAATGCAACTCAGTGCGACAGAACGTCCGTTCCAGATTCTGGAGCCTCTGGCGTGGAGCCTGAGGCCCGAGCGGCCGGCGGCCGCTCTACGTCCCCTTCTCCGTCCCGTCGTACTTGAAGGTGACCTTGGCGGGCTTGCCCGCCTCGACGGTCACTTCCTGCGTCTTGGTGCCGAACTTCTCGTGCCACGACTCGATGGTGTACTTGCCGGGCGGCACGTTCTCGATCTTGAAGCTGCCGCTGTCGCCGGTGACGGCCTGCAGGCCGCTCTTCGAGACGCCGATGTACCCGCGCATCC
>JANXXR010000285.1 GCA_025350525.1 Deltaproteobacteria bacterium | reverse complement strand
CCCGCGCGTCCTCCGCCATGGTGGCGAGAGTCCGCTCCGGATGCATGGTGAAGCTGAGGGCGGCCCCGAAGGCGAGCAGGCAGATGGAGCCGATGAACGGCAGCGTCCAGTTGCCGGTGCGATCGATGACCACGCCGAAGACCAGCGGCGAGAGGATGGCCGCCAGCGCCGAGCCGGTGTTCATCAGGCCGCTGGCGGTGCCGGAGAACTGGGGCGCGATGTCCATGGGGATGGCCCACATCGGCCCGATGCTGATCTCGAGGAAGAAGAAGGCGAGGCTGAGCAGCACGGCGATGGCTACCAGATCGTGGACGTAGAGCACCGGGATCAGGCAGGCGAGCGAGAGGATGAGCGTCCCGCAGACCAGGTGCGTGCGGGCGCGGACCACGTTGCCGGTGCGGTGGAGGATCGAGTCGCTGATGATGCCGCCCAGCGCGTCGCCGACCACACCGGCGAAGAAGACGGCGGCGGAGAAGAGCGCCGAGTCCTTGAGGTTGAGCTTCATGCCGTGCTGGAAGAACGAGGGCAGCCAGTTGAGGTAGAGCCAGAGCGTCCAGCCGTAGCAGAAGTAGACCACGATGACCGGCGCCATGCGGCGGGTGAGCACGCCCCAGGGGACCGGCTCCTTGCGCAGCTGGGCCGCGGTGCGGAAGGAAGGCAGCATGGCCAGCTCCTCCTCGGAGACGGCCGGGTGGTCCTTGGGGTCGTCGCGGAAATACCAGGTCCAGGCCGCCACCCAGATGAGGCTGACGAGGCCGAGGGCGACGAAGGCCCCGCGCCAGGTGAGCACCGCCATCAGAGCCACCACCAGCGGCGGGGCGATGGCGTTGCCGAGCCGCGCGAAGGAGTGGGTGATGCCCTGCGCCCAGCCGCGCTTGCCGGGCGGAGTCCAGTTGGCCATGGCGCGGGTGGCGGTCGGGAAGGTCGCGCCCTCGCCGATGCCGAGCAGCAGGCGGGCGAGGAAGAGCGAGACCAGGCCGCCGGTGAGACCGGTCAGCATGGTGGAGCCGGCCCAGATGACGCCGGA
Source organism: Deltaproteobacteria bacterium (assembly GCA_025350525.1). Classification (GTDB taxonomy): domain Bacteria; phylum Myxococcota; class Myxococcia; order Myxococcales; family 40CM-4-68-19; genus 40CM-4-68-19. Next base: position 11,985 of record JANXXR010000285.1, on the reverse strand, counting down.
GATGGCCAGGGTCTTGCGGGCGCCGAAGCGGTCGGCGATCCAGCCGCCCCAGATCTGCAAGAGCAGGTAGGCGTAGCCGAAGGCGGAGAAGGCAAGGCCCAGTTCGGTGTTGCTGAGCTTGAAGTCGCCCTTGATGGCCGTCGCCGCGGTGGCGATGTTCACCCGGTCGACGTAGGTGATGAAGTACATGAGGCAGAGGAAGAAGAGCACGATACCGGTGGCGCTCCGGCCAAGCTTGCGGCGCTCCATGAGTCCTCCATTCAGGTGGATCAGCTGGGTTCGCTGCAAAAAATCGAAATCATGAGAAGGGAAGCATGCGGGCAAGTCGCGCGTCGAACCTGTTCGGCAAGTGGCCCACGGGCAGCGAATGGCCCACCTGGGCGCTGGGCTCGGTGCTCTGGCATGCCTTCTTTTTTGGGGCGCTCCGCCGCTGCGCGGCTCCGCTGTACAGGGGGCTCCGCCCCCCGTACCACCCCCCGGCCACTCGAGACGGCGCCGTGAGTTTCCCGGCCCATAGTGACCTGTGTCCGCGTGTCCGAAGCGCATCGGACCCCCGGCTAAAGCCGGGGGCTGGAAAGACGCGAAGCCTCCTTCGGAGGCTGGTGCGGAGATGCTTGGGGGCAAAGACAATGTTGTGTCGAGCCTCAGGTCCACGCTGTTCTGTTTACCCCGCTTTCGCGGTGGCGACATCACCTGCATCACCTGAACGATGCGATCGAGTCTCGGCTTGAGCTTGGATGAGCTCGCCGAATCAGCCTCCGCAGGAGGCTTTGCGTCTTTCCAGCCCCCGGCTTCAGCCGGGGGTTCTAATGCCCTTCGGACATAGGTCCCTATTGGTTCCGACGCGGCTGCGCCGGGCGCTGACCAGCGAGGCCTGCACCGACTAATTCCTGCTGGGAAGCTCGCGACATTGCCCCCGTTCGGCCGGGGGGTGGTACGGGGGGCGGAGCCCCCTGTACAGCGGAGCGGCACAGCCGCGCAGCGCCCAAAAAAACTTGGCACGACCTGGGAGACGGTTCGCGATCCAGCTCGCCTGCGCACAGCTCGGCCCTTCAGGTCGCCCGCTCCCGTAGAAGAAAAATTCAGCCGGGGGTCGCGGACAGGTACTCCATGGCGGCCGCGACGCCGCCCGGCTGGTGCGGGACGCCGGCGAGGCCGAGGCCCATCTCCACGCCGCAGAGCGTGCCGCAGAGGGTCAGGTCGTTGAAGTCGCCCAGGTGGCCGATGCGGAAGAGCTTGCCGCGCACCTTGCCCAGCCCCTGGCCCAGCGACATGTCGAACCGCTCGAGGATGGTGGCGCGCAGCCTGGCTTCGTCGTGCCCCGCGGGCAGCAGCACGGCGGTGAGCGCGTTGGAGTATTCGCGCTCGTCGGCGCAGTTGAGCTCGAGTCCCCAGGCGCGCACCGCCCGGCGCGTGGCCTCGCCGTGGCGGGCGTGCCGCTGGAAGACGCGCTCGAGGCCTTCCTCCCGCAAGAGGATGAGCGCCTCGCGCAAGCCGTAGAGCAGGTTGGTGGCCGGCGTGAAGGGGAAGAAGCCGGTCTTGTTCGCGGCCAGCATCGGCTCCCAATCCCAGTAGGAGCGGACGAGGCGCGCCGTCTTCGAGGCCAAAAGCGCGCGCGGCGAGAGTGCGTTGAACGACAGGCCCGGCGGCAGCATCATGCCCTTCTGCGAGCCGGCGATGGTCACGTCCACGCGCCAATCGTCGTGGCGGTAGTCGATCGAGCCCAACGACGAGATGGTGTCCACCAAGAGCAGCGCCGGGTGCCCCGCGCGATCGATCGCCGCCCGGACTTCACCGATGCGGCTGGTCACGCCCGTCGAGGTCTCGTTGTGCACGGCGCAGACGGCGCGGATCTGGTGGCCCTTGTCCTTGCGCAGCTGCTCCTCGACGGCGGCGGGATCGACGCCGTGCCGCCAGTCGCCCGGGACCATCTCGGCCGAGAGCCCCAGCTTCTCGGCGAGGCCCTGCCAGAGCGCGGCGAAGTGGCCCGTCTCGAACATCAGCACTTTGTCGCCGGGCGAGAGCGTGTTCACCAGCGCCGCCTCCCAGGCGCCGGTGCCGGAGGCGGGATAGATGATCACCGGCGAGGTGGTCTTGAAGAGAGGGCGCAGGCCCTCCAGCACCTCGAGGCCCAGCCTGGCGAAGGCGGGCCCGCGGTGGTCGATGACCTGCGAGTCGATGGCCCGCAGCACCCGCTCGGGCACGTTGGTGGGGCCGGGGATCTGGAGGAAGTGCCTGCCGCTCCGGTAGTCCATCCTATCTCCCCCGCCAGTTCGGCTTGCGCTTGCCGAGGAAGGCCTCGACGCCTTCCTGGAAGTCTTCGCTCATGTACGCGCGCACCACGTGCTCGGAGGAGCCCTTGGGCGCCCAGTGGCGCAGGACTCCGTTGAGCGACTGCTTGGCCGTCTCGAGCGTGAGGGGCGCGTGGGCGATGAGCGTCTGCGCGATCTCGGCCGCGCGCGCGTAGAGCCCGTCTTCGCTGGTCACTTCCGAGAGCAGGCCGATGTCCTTCATCTCCTGCGCGTCGAGCAGCCGGGCGAGGAAGATGAGGTCCTTGGTGCGGGCCAGCCCGAGCAGCCCGGCGAGGCGGGCATAGTTCCGCGTCGAGAGCGTGTTGCCGAGCGTGCGCGCGATGGGAAAGCCGAACTTCGCCGAGGGCGCGCCGATGCGCAGGTCGCAGGCGGCGGCGATGCCGGCTCCTCCTCCGGTGCAGGCGCCCTGCAGCGCGGCCAGGGTGGGCACCCGGACGTCCTCGAGCGCGTCGAAGACGCCGTCCATCTTCGCTTCGTAGTCGATGGCCTGCTGCGGCGTCTTGAAGTTGCGGAACTGCGCGATGTCGGTGCCGGAGACGAAGGCCTTGTCGCCCGCGCCCCGCAGGATCAGCACGCGGATGCCCGCGTCGCCGTTCACCTGCGCGCAGAGTTCTTTCAGGCGCGTGTACATCCCGAAGGTCATCGCGTTGCGCGCCTCGGGCCGGTTGAAGGTCAGCCAGGCCACGCTCTGCTTCACCTCGAAGAGGATCTCGTTCGCTGCGTCGGTCATGCGGGCTTCCCGATCACGTTGGCTGCGTAGAGGGCGCGGATCTGCTCGGCGTCGTAGCCGAGCTCGAGGAGAACTTCGCTGGAGTGCTCGCCCAAGAGCGGCCCCGCCCGGTCCATGCGGGTGGGCGTCTCGGAGAAGCGCATCGGCGACGCCACCTGCTTCACCGCGCCCAGCCGGGTGTGCGGCGCCTCCGGAAAGAAGTTGCGCGCGTTGAGGTGCGGGTCGTTGAAGACCTGGTCGTAGGTCTGCAAAAGGCCGCAGGGAACGCCCGCCTCTTGAAGGACCTCCACCCAGTGGCGGGAGGTCTCCTTCCCGGTGACCTCCTCGATCAGCGGGATGAGCGCGTGCCGGTTCTGGTAGCGCACGTGGCCCTTGGCGAAGCGCGGATCTTCCGCGAGCTCGGGCCGGCCCAGCACCTTGCAGAAGGCCAGCCAGTTGGGCGCGGTGGTGGCGCCGGCGGTGAAGAAGCCGTCCTTGGCGCGCAGCGCCTGGTACGGCGCCGAGGTCTGGTGCGACGAGCCCAGCGGCTTGGGGACCTCTCCGGTGGCGAAGTAGCGCCCCGCTTCCCAGACGCCCAGCGCCACGCCCGCCTCGAAGAGGCTGACGTCGATGAACTGCCCGCGCCCGGTCTGGTCGCGCACCCGCAGCGCGGCGACGGCGGCGAGCGCGCCCCACAGCGCGCAGGTGAGGTCGGTGACGGGCACGCCGATCTTGACCGGCGCCTTGCCGCCTTCCTCGCCGGTGATCGACATCAGGCCGCTCATCCCCTGCGCCATGATGTCGAGGCCGGGCCGCTGCGCGTAGGGGCCGTCCTGCCCCCAGCCGGACGCCGCCACGTAGACGAGCCGCGGGTGCTGGGCCGAGAGGCGCGGATAGTCGAGTTCCAGGTCGGCCATCGTCCCCGGGCGCAGGTTCTCCACCAGCACGTCGGCTTGGGCCACCAGCTTGCGGAAGACGCTCTTGCCCTCCTGCGCTTTCAGGTCGAGCGCCAGGGATCGCTTGTTGCGGTTGAGGCGGATGAAGCTCGACGACTCGCCGTCGATGAAGGGCGCGGTGGTCCGCACCTGGTCGCCGCCCACGGGGTTCTCGACCTTGACCACGTCGGCGCCCAGATCCGCGAGCTGCAGCGTCAGGAAGGGCGCGGCCATGAAGTTGCCGACCTCCACCACGCGGACGCCGCTCAGGGGCGCCGGCTTCAAGTGCGGGTTCCCATCGGCAGCTTCATACCATCGGGCAGAGGATCGAGCGCGGCGGCGAGGACGCGCGCGACGTGCAGCGCTCCCCGGCCGGCGCCGTCCTCGATCTGGTGCCGGCAGCTGGTGCCGTCGGCGACGATGAGCGCGTCCTTGGGAGCGCCCCGCACCGCCGGCAAGAGGCTGCGCTCGGCCATGCGCATCGAGACGTCGTAGTGGTTCTCCTCGTAGCCGAATGAGCCGGCCATTCCGCAGCAGCTCGACTCGATGGTGCTCACCGACAAATTCGGCACCAGCTGCAGGGCGGTGACCACGTCGGGCATGGCGCCCATCGCCTTCTGGTGGCAGTGCCCGTGCAGGTAGGCTTGGCGCTTGCCCTCGTCGCGCAGCGGGAGGCGCAGCGTTCCGCGGCGCGACTCGGCAGCGAGGAACTCCTCAAAGAGGAAAGACTGTTTCGCGATGGCCGGCACCGTGCCGCCGCTCAGCACCACGCCCAATTCGTCGCGTAACGTCAGGAGGCAGGAGGGCTCGATGCCGACGATGGGCACGCCCCGCTCGGCGTACGGTCCCAGCGCCGCCACCACGCGGGTCAGCTCTTCCCGCGCCTGATCGACGAGGCCCGCGCTCAGGAAAGTCCGCCCGCAGCAGAGCGGCCGCGGCGAGGCGTCCTCGAGCACGGTGTATCCGCCCGCCTCCAGCACCGCCCGGGCCGCGCGCGCGTTCTCCGGCTCGAAGTAGCGCGAGAAGGTGTCCACCAGCAGCAGCACCTCCTTGCCGGCTTTCTTGCTCTGGGGCGTGCGGTAGATGTCGCCGCGGAAGGCAGGCAGCTTTCGCTTCGCGCTCATGCCGGTGAGCTTCTGCGTGAGCCGCGGGAAGGAACTGCCCAGGTTGAAAAGCGGCGCCATGCGGCTCGCCGCCGCCGCATAGCGCGGCAGGAAAGCCGTCATCCGCGTCCGCAGCGAGATGCCGTGCCGCTCGTGCCACTGGTGGAGGAACTCCGTCTTCATCCGCGCCATGTCCACGCCGGTCGGGCATTCGCGGCGGCAGGCCTTGCAGCCCACGCACAGCTCCATGGTCTCCTTCATTCCCTCGGAGACGAGCGCGTCCGGCCCCAGCTGTCCGGTGAGCGCGAGCCGCAGGCTGTTGGCGCGCCCGCGGGTGGTGTGCTTCTCGTCGAGGGTCACCTGGTAGCTGGGACACATCACCGCGTCGAACTTGCGGCAGTGGCCGTTGTTGTTGCACATCTCCGCCGCGTTCAAGAAGCCGCCCCACTCGGACCAGTTGAGCGCCGTCTTCACCTCGAGCGGACCGTAGCCCGGCGCGTAGCGGAAGAGCGCGCGGTCGTCCATCTTCGGCGCGCGGACGATCTTGCCGGGGTTGAGCAGCCCTTTGGGGTCGAAGGCGTCCTTGACCGCCTCGAAGGCGTGGACGATGCGCTCGCCGAACATCATGCCGTGGAACTCGGAGCGGGAGAGCCCGTCGCCGTGCTCGCCCGAGTGCGAGCCCTTGTACTCCTTGACGATGGCGAAAGCCTCCTCGGCGATGGCGCGCATCTTCCTCGCGCCGGACTCGTCCTTCATGTTGAGGATGGGCCGCACGTGCAGGCAGCCCACCGAGGCGTGCGCGTACCAGGTGCCCTCGGTGCCGTGGCGGTGGAAGAGGTTGGTCAGGCGGTCGGTGAACTCGGCCAGGTCGGTGAGCGGGACGGCGCAGTCCTCAATAAACGAAATGGGTTTTCCGTCGCCCTTCATCGACATCATGATGTTGAGCCCGGCCTTGCGGACGGCGGTCATGTCCGCCTGCGGCTTGGCGTCGATGGTGCGCACCACCGAGTCGGGATAGCCGTGGTCGGCCATCAGCTCTTCGAGGCGGCCGATCTTTTCCAGGTTGGGCGCCAGTTCGTCGCCGGCGAATTCCACGAGGAGGATGGCGTCGGGCTTGCCGCGGACGTGGCGGTCGAGCGTGGCGCGGAAGACGGGCAGTGCGCTGGCCAACTCAAGCATCTTGCGGTCCACCAATTCAACCGCGGTGGGCTTCAGCTCGACGATGAAGCGCGACATCTCCATGGCGTCGTGAAAGCGGGCGAAGTGGCAGATGGCCCCGACCTTGTGCTTGAGGATGGGCGAGAGCTTGAGCTTGATGCGGGTGAAGAAGCCCAGCGTTCCCTCGGAGCCGACCATCAGCTTGGCCAGGTTGGGCCGCGCCTCGCCCAGCGACTCGAGGTTGTAGCCGCCCACTTTTCGCAGCAGCCTGGGGATGCGCAGCGCGTTCTCCTCGGCGTTGTTGGCGTAGAGCGCGCGCATCGACGCGGCCAGCTCGCCGAGGCGCCGCGGCGAGCCCGCCAGGTCGTCGGGCACCTCGCCGAAGACCAGGCGCTCCCCGCCTGCCAGCACGGCCTCCACCTCGAGGACGTTGTGGACCATGATCCCGTACTTGATCGATCGGGTGCCCGCCGAGTTGTTGCCGGTCATGCCGCCGATGGTGGCGTTGGCCGAGGTGGAGACGTCCACCGGGAAGGACCAGCCGGTGTGCTTCAGCTGCCGGTTCAGCTCGTCGAGGACGATGCCCGGCTCGACGGTGGCGGTACCAGCAACCGTGTCCACCTCGAGCAGGCGGTTCATGTGCTTGCTGGTGTCGAGGATGACGGCCTCGCCCAACGACTGCCCGTTCTGCGAGCAGCCGCCGCCGCGGGCGATGACCGGAAAGCCTTCCGCGCGGGCCAGCGCGATGGCCGCCTCGACGTCGTCGGTCCCTCTGGGCAGGGCCACGCCGATGGGCGGGATTTGGTAGATCGACGCGTCGGTCGAGTAGCGCCCGCGGGCGAAGGCGTCGAAGAGGACGTCGCCTCGCAGCACCTTGCGCAAGCGGGCAGCGAGGGCGGGATCGCCGAGGTTGTTCGCCATTGGGGCGGCAGTTGGGCCGAAGGCTGCCGCCTCGTCAAGTGACCGGGAAATTTCCAGCGACGCTTCGCCGCACGCTTTATTTTCGTCCGCCGCGGAAACGCCTCGCCGCTCGCGGCATCTCTGACCGCATGCTCAACGCCACCCGTTTCGTCCCCGCCGCGGCGCTCCTCGCCGCCCTCCTCGGTGTCTCGCCGTCCGCCCGGGCCTCCGCGCCCATGGTCAAGACGCAGGCCCCCGGCTTCTTCCGCTTCATGGTTGGCTCCTTCGAGGTGACCGTGATCTCGGACGGCACCGTCAAGCTGCCCATGACCAAGCTGCTCGCCATCAAGCCCGAGAAGACGAGCGCCGCCCTCAAGCGCGCCTTCCTCCCCGACGAGGTCGAGACCTCGGTCAACACCTGGCTGGTCAATACCGGCACCAAGCTGGTGCTGATCGATACCGGCGCCGCCTCGCTCTTCGGCCCGACGCTGGGAAACCTGCTCCCCAACCTCAAGGCGGCCGGTTACCAGCCGGAGCAGATCGACGAGATCTACATCACGCACATGCACCCGGATCACGTCGGCGGCCTGATCTCGAATGGCGCCATCGCTTTCCCCAACGCCAAGCTGCGCATCGACAAGGCCGACACCGACTTCTGGCTCGACGAGGCCAGGATGAAGGCGGCTCCTGAGAGCGCGAAGGGCTTCTTCCAGGGCGCGATGGCGTCGGTGAACCCGTACGTGGCGGCGAAAAAGCTCGAGACCTTCTCGGGCGAGACCCAGCTGGTTCCGGGCATCCGCGCGCAGCCGAGCCACGGCCACACCGCGGGCCACACCACCTACGTGGTCGAGAGCGACGGCCAGAAGCTGGTCATCTGGGGCGACCTGCTGCACGCCGCCGCCCTGCAGTTCGCCGACCCGGGCGTGGCCATCCAGTTCGACACCGACCAGAAGGCCGCCGTCGCCGAGCGCAAGAAGGCCGACGCCGACGCGGCGAAGAACGGGTACCTGGTCGGCATCACCCACGTCTCCTTCCCCGGAGTGGGCCACGTGCGGACCGGCCCCGGCGGCAAGGGCTACGAGTGGCTGCCGATCAACTACACCTCGAACAAGTAGCCCCCTGGAACAAGCAGCCCCCTGAAGGGCTCGCCCCAGGTCTGGCCCTCGCCGCGGCTTCAGGCGAGGGCGAACCTCGGCAGCTTCATCACCAGCGACTGCACTCCCTCCGCGAAAGTCGGGTGCACAAATTCGGCGTCGACGACGGCGCGAGCCGAGGCGCCCGCCTGCATGAGCGCGACGAAGATGTGGATCAGCTCCCCCGCCTCCGCGCCGACGATGGCCGCGCCCAGCACCCGCTCGGTCTTCGGATCGATCAGCACCTTCATCACGCCCGCGGTCTCGTCCACCTCGATGGCGCGGGCGACGTTGCCGAAGGGAAGGGTGGCGACTTCGTAGGCGAGGCCGCGCTCTTTCGCGGCCCGCTCCGACAGTCCGACGCCGGCGACCTGCGGGTCGGTGAAGATGGTGTACGGGACGTTGCGGCCGCGCCGGCCCTTCTTCGAGCGGCCCATCATTAAATCCAAGAGCAGCCGGTGGTCGTCCCAGCTGGTGTGGGTGAACTGCGGGCCGCCGGTCACGTCGCCGACGGCGTAGATGCCGGGCGCGCTGGTCTTGTAGTCGTCGTCGGTGACCACGTTGCCCCTGGCGTCGAGGGCGACTCCGGCTTTTTCGCAGGCGAGGTCGTCGGTGTTGGGGCGTCTTCCCGCCGCCACCAGGAGGTGTGAGCCGCGCACTTCCTTGCCGCCCTCGAGCCCGACGGTGATCCCTCCCGCGCCGCCGGAGACGCCCAAAACCTTGGCGCCCAGCTCGAGGCCGATGCCTTCCTTGCGGAAGGCCTCCTCCAACGCCGAGGAGATCTCCGGGTCCTCCCGCGAGCAGAGGTGGGGATTGTGATCGATGAGCGTCACCCGCGCGCCGAACCGGCGAAACATCTGGCCGAACTCGCAGCCGATGTACCCGCCGCCGAGGACGAGCAGGTGCCCGGGCAGCTGGCGCAGCTGCATCACGGTGGCGTTGTCGAGCGCAGGCACGGAGGCGAGTCCGGGAAGGGGCGGCACCATCGGGCGGGCGCCGGTGTTGATGATGATCTCCTTCGCTTCGTAGACGGCGCCGGAGACCTCGATCTTCCCATCGCCCACGAAGCGGGCGTGTCCGCGGGCGACGGTCAGGCGATCCGCCTGCAGCCTCTTGCCGACGCCCTCGCTCCACTTGCGCACCATCGTGTCCTTGCGATCGACGACGGCGGCCAGGTCCACTTCCACCGGACCGGTGCGCACTCCCAGGCGGGCGCAGTTGCGGGCCACGTGCGCGGCGCGGGCGCTCGCCATCATGGTCTTGGTCGGCGTGCAGCCGGTGTTGACGCAGGTGCCGCCGAAGTCGCCGCGCTCGGCGATGAGCACCTGCCTGCCAGCGGCTGCCAGGCGGGTGGCCAGTGGAACTCCGGCCTGGCCGCTGCCGATGATGATCACGTCGAAGGTCATTGCGCGCCTCGCCGCCGAAGAGACGGCGCACTGTAGCGCGATCAGCGTCTGCATGACCCGCCGCGCAGGCCTTGCGCCCTCGAGTCAGGGGGGCGCAACGCCTGCGGCGGCCCGCGGCGTTTTGCCCTGTCCGGTGGTGACAGGCCCGTGGCACGGCACGCGCAGGCATGGTGCAGGAGGTCACCGTGCATCACTTCCACATTCCAGTCATGGGCATCGGCTTCACCATCGACTCGGCGCTTCGGGTCGCGCGGCTCGGCATCGGCACCGTCATCTCCCTCGCGGACGATCACCTCGTCGAGCGGGTGCGGCGCCACTACTGCGCGCAGCACGGGCTCGCCTGCCAGCCGATCACCGCGCATGATCCCGATGCGCGCGCCAAGCGGATCACGGCCTGGCTGGACCTGGTCGACGAGCTCTCGACTCGCCAGCTGGAGGAGATCCGCGCCCAACCGTTTTGCGCCGGCACCGACAAGTGGCGCTACGTTTCGCTGCTTCCCGACGACTCGCCGGTCAAGCAGCGGTTCCTCCGCGGCGAGGACGCCAGCGCCGGGATGCAGCGCGGCGCCATCGACGTCAACATCATGACCAAGGTGGACGGCGCCACCTGGACCGCCGAGGGCGGGAAGCGCGACCCCGAGTACAGCCTGGCCAAGGCGGCGCTGCGCGGCTTCGCGCGCTCGACGCTGCACGGCAGCCTGGTGCTCTCCGCCGGCGTGAACCCCTCGCTGTTCGGCGCCATGGAGCAGCTGGACTGCTTCCACCGGGACGAGCAGGGCGTGGTCGTAAAGCCGGTGATCCTCAAGGTCTCCGACCTGCGCTCCGCGCTCATCCAGTCCCGGTACCTGGCCAAGAAGGGCATCGAGGTGGCGGAGTTCCGCATCGAGTCGGGCCTCAACTGCGGAGGCCACGTCTTTCCCACCGAGGGCGAGCTGATGGGCCCCATCCTCGAGCAGTTCCAGCGCGAGCGCGACGGCTTTCCGGCGCTGCTCGAGCCTTTGCTGTCGAGCTGGTTCGCGGCGCGCGGCAGGACGCTGCACCCGTCGGCGCGCAACCGCCGCATCCGCGTCACCGCGCAGGGCGGGGTCGGCACCGCCGGCGAGATGCGCCGCCTCACCGAGACCTACGGGATGGACCAGGTCGGCTGGGCCACTCCCTTCCTGCTGGTCCCCGAAGTCACCCTGATGGACGAGGCGACCCGGGCCCGCCTGGCCGCCGCCGGCGAGGAGGATCTCTACGTCAGCGACGCCTCGCCCCTGGGCGTGCGCTTCAACAACCTTTGCGGCTCGTCGTCGGAGGTCTGGCACCGCCGCCGCGTCTCCGACGGCAAGCCCGGCTCGCCGTGCCCCAAGGGACTCCTGGCGATGAACAGCGAGTTCACCGGCGAGGGCCAGCCCATCTGCGTCGCCTCGGCGGAGTACCAGGCGAAGAAGCTGGCCGCCTTGGGATTTGCCACGCCGCCTCCCTGGGACGAGGCGACGGCGGCCGTCTACCAGAAGGCGTGCATCTGCGATCACCTCGGCAACTCGGCGCTGCTCGGGCTCGGGATCGAGACGCGCGAGCTGCCCGTGGCGGTCTGCCCCGGGCCCAACCTCGCCTGGTTCGATCGCTCGTACCGCCTCGAGGAGATGGTCGATCACATCTACGGGCGCGGGCAGGGCCTGACGCCGGCGGAGCGCCCGCACATGTTCGCCAAGGAGCTGGAGATGTACGTCGATCACTGGCAGGGGCTGGAGGGCAAGAAGGCAGCGGCCTTCCGCGACCAGCTGCTCGAGGGGATGGCGCGATATCGCGCGCTGTGCCAGCAGCCCGCGTTCGAGGGGGAGAATTTGGCCTCGCTGCGGGCCGCGCTCGACTGTCAGCACTCGCGCCTCCTCGGCCAAGGCGCGCCGCGAGCCGCTGCGTGCGTCAGTACTTCCGATACGAGAGGAACTTCCCATCCATCGTGATGCGGACCCGGTCTCCCTTGGGGTCGGGCTGCCGCTCGAGCTTCATCTCGAAGTCGATGGCGCTCATGATGCCGTCGCCGAACTCCTCGTGGATGAGCGCCTTCCAGGTGGTGCCGTAGACCTGCACCAACTCGTGGAAGCGGTAGATGGTGGGGTCGGTTGGCGGCGAGACGTCGAGCGAGCCGCGGGTAGGAATTTCTTGAAGGAGCGCGATCTCCTCGGCGTCGAGGCCGAGCAGCTTGCCGGTCTTCTCGCTTCAGGCCCGGGAGCTCGGGTCGCAGCTGATAGGTGGGCCCGGGAGCGCTCGAGAAGAGGCCCAGCCCGGGGTTGGGGAAGGCGCGCTCGACCATGGTGACCCAGGCCACCGCCGCGCCCGGGAG
>JANXXR010000275.1 GCA_025350525.1 Deltaproteobacteria bacterium | reverse complement strand
GCCGCGCGTCTGGTGGATCGCTACGGCGCACCCTTGCCTGCCGCTGACATCGACCCGGCTGCGCCGCAGCTTAACCGCCTGTTTCCGGAACCCGTGGTGCTGGCGGAGGCTGACTTCGCGAAGATCGGCCTGACCACGGCGCGCGCACAAACGCTGCGCACGCTGGCGCATGCCTATGTCGAAGACCCGGAACTGTTTTGCGACACGCCCGACCTCGATACCTTTGTCGCACGGCTGACCGCGCTGCCCGGCATCGGCGACTGGACCGCGCAGCTCATCGCCCTGCGCGCCCTGGGCGAGCCCGACGCCTTTCCCGCCGCCGACCTGGGGCTCTGCCACGCGCTCTCGCTGACGCCCCGCGACCTGCTCGCCCGCGCCGAAGCCTGGCGCCCCTGGCGCGCCTACGCCGCCGCCGCGATCTGGCTCGCCTGAGAAAAAAATTAATTTTTTTTTGAGAAGGTCGCCACAGGAGCACCCCATGCTGCGCATCGATCAAGTCCAGACCCCGCTCGGCGCCGTCCACCTCACCGCCCTGGGCGACGCGATCTGCGCCCTGGGCTTCGGCCCGCTGGATCTGCGCCCGCGCTTCGGCGACGCCATCCCGGTCCGAGCGCCCATCGCCGCTGCCGCCCGGGTCCTCGCCTGGTTCGAGGGCGATCTGCACGCGCTCGATGCGCTCGAGCTCGATCCCGGCGGCACTCCCTTCCAGCGCAAAGTCTGGGCGCTCTTGCTCGAGATCCCCCTCGGCGAGACGCGCAACTACGGACAGCTCGCCAAGGACCTGGGCTCGTCGCCCCGCGCGGTCGGCGGCGCCAACGGCAGCAATCCGATCTGCCTCGCCATCCCCTGCCATCGCGTCATCGCCAAGGGCGGCGGGCTCTGTGGCTACGCCTGGGGCGAGGACAGAAAGCGCTGGCTCCTCGACCACGAGCGGCGCGGACGGACAGTCAGCGCGACGGCCCCACCTGCATCGCCGGGCGCGGCAACGGCCCTTTGACCACCGCCGTGGCAACCGGCCGGCGGTTGGCCACCACCACCAGCGCCAGCGGGTCTCCCGACTTGGCGTCGAAGCGGTAGGCGGCGCGAACCAGATCGCCTTCGCGAAGCTGGTCGCCTCTGGCCGGGTGATCGTCGAGGGTGATCTTCGTCGCGGAATCCATCCAGAGCGGGATGGTGGTGGGCCCGCCAGAGTCGAGCGTCACCGCGCCGTCCCCGCTCATGGCCACCGTGCCGCTGATCTGCCGCGTGCTGCGATCGGGCGGCAGGCGAACCGACTCGAGGCTCAGGTCCTCGCGCGGCGCCGCGGGGGCGGGCGCTGGCGGATCTGCACAGGCGGCAAGGACGAGGATGGCGACGAGGGCGAGGCGCATGGGCGACTCCTTTGCTTGCTGATGCAGACCTTGTCTGCCGAGCAAAGCTTGGCCCTGTGCACGGCCGCGCAAAGAGTCGGGCGCCTGCCTGCCCGGCCGTCCCCCGCTGGCGTGCGCCCGTCTCTTGGCAGCGACAACGACAAGCCGAACTTTGAAAAGGCAGCGGGCAACCGTTCGGAGGCTACATGCGATCGTGGGTGGCGGGCGTCGGAGCCCTTCTTCTCTTTGCCTGCGGGGGCAACGCCACGCGTCCGGGCCAGACGCCCGACGCGGGCAGCGGGAGCGGCGGGGCCACCCAGCACGCGGTGCACCTCAAGGTCGCCGGCAACGGCGAGGTACGGAATTCCAACCCGGCCCTCTCCTGCCGGACCGACTGCTCGCAGGCCGTGGACGCGACCGTCACCCTGCACCTCACCGCGCTGCCCGACGCCGGCTGGAAGTTCGACGGCTGGCAGGGCGCGTGCTCCGGAACCGCCGGCTGCGATCTGGCGATGACGACGGACCAGAATGTCTCCGCCTCCTTTTCCGCGCTGCCGCCGCCTTCGCCGGGGACCTATCGGGTCAGCGTCGTTCCGCAGGGCACCGGCACCGGGCGCGTCACCTCGAGCCCCGCAGGCATCGACTGCCCGGGCACCTGCGGCATGAGTGCCACCGCGGGCAGCGTCATCACTTTCACGGCCACGCCCGACTCCGGCTCGAGCTTCGCCGGATTCGGCGGCGGGTGCAGCGGACCGAGCCCGTGCACCGTCACCGCCAATGCCGACACCGCGATCTACGCGAACTTCAGCCTCAATCCGCCGCCTCCACCTCCTCCACCGCCGCCGCCCCCGCCTCCACCTCCGCCGCCTCCGCCGCCCAGCGCGTGCGTCGGCATCGCGGGTCCGGATGCGGTAGCCATGCAGCAGTATGTGGCGCGGCCCAACCGCGGCGTCTCCTGCCTCGCGGGCGTGGGCGAGGCCAGCGGCACCTTGACCTTCCCCATGGACTACCAGGCGTCCGACACCCACGGCTCGATCCTCGACTTCGTCACCTCGTCGAACGTCTTCCTGCGCGAGACCTACTTCGGCAGCGAGGGCGTCGGTGTCCTGCAGCAGCGGAACGGACTCGCCTCGGCGGGCGGCCCGCCGCACATGTGGCCGTATGGTCCCGCCTGGGAACTGGGCAGCTGGGACTCGGCGGGCAACCAGGTGGGCAACATCATCGTGCGGGCCAAGAACACCGTCTCGGCGAGCGACGTCTCGGGCGGCGTGCTCCTCGCCGGCGACATCGCCTACGGCTCCCCCTACGACACCTCGGTGCCCTACCAGCACCGCGCCCAGATGTGGACGGGCGGCGGGCAGGCCTTCTCCCTGCGCTGGAACCAGCCGCTCGCGTCGCCGGGGCCCGTCTTCGGCGCCGGCGTCGATGTGCTGGGCCGCTCGCTCGTCATCACCGGCGGCGCCACCTCCGGCACCATCACGGCCCAGTGGTTCGATGGCACCGGCTCGGCGCTCACCGGTGAGTTCACGCTGGTCACGGGCTTTGTCCCCATGGCGCAGACCTGGTTCGAGACTTCGTCGTTGATCGGCGGCGGCCTGGTAGTCCGGCGCATGGACTACGACAAGTCGGTCGGCATCGTCTCCCACGCGATGGTGGTGGTCACGAGCGGCATGGCGGAGGTCCACGCTCCGCCGCAGTGGATGATCGACCGCCCCAACCGCCGCCTGCAGATCGCCCGCGGTGGCCGGGCCTACGCCGTCCTGCCGCTCGGCACCGGCGGACTCGACGCAGTCAAGTTCCCCTGCACGCAGACGCTCGAGATCGTCGCTCCCGACGGCACCTCCTGTGGCGCGCGCGACTATCCCATCGCCGCCGGGAACTGCCAGACCATGGACCTGACGCTCGGCGAGGACGGCACCGTCATGCAGCAGCTCAGCCCCACCATGGAGAGCCCCAGCCCCAGCGGCGCGTCGGTTGGCGCGCACACCTGCACCTGGCGGTTCTGGACGCGCGCGGCCCAGTAGTTTTGCCAAAGCGCGCGCAGCTCGGTTAGGTTGCGCGCGCCATGGGCGAAATGACCTCGAAGAACGTGCCGCCGGAGCCGGGCGGCGGGATGTCGTCGGCGCAGCGGCAAGAGCGGCTCAGGGAGCTGGGGCCGCGGGAGAAGCTGGCAGCGCTCGACGCGCAGGCGGAGCTGGGCGGCGGGCCCGAGCGGGTGGAGAAGCAGCACCAGGAGGGCAAGCTCTCGGCGCGCGAGCGCATCGAGCTCCTGCTCGATCCGGGCAGCTTCATCGAGTTGGACAAGTTCAAGACCCACCGCGCCGAGGACTTCGGGATGTCGGCGAAGAAGATCCTCGGCGACGGCGTCGTCACCGGCTACGGCACCGTCGAGGGGCGGCAGGTCTTCCTCTTCGCGCAGGACTTCACCGTCTTCGGCGGCAGCCTCTCCGGCGCCTACGCGGAGAAGATCTGCAAGGTGATGGACCTGGCCGTCTCGACCGGCTGCCCGGTGGTCGGCCTCAACGACTCCGGCGGCGCGCGCATCCAGGAGGGCGTGGTCTCGCTGGCGGGCTACGCGGAGATCTTCTACCGCAACGTCTCCAGCTCCGGCGTGGTGCCGCAACTGAGCGCCATCCTCGGCCCCTGCGCCGGCGGCGCCGTCTACTCGCCAGCCATGACCGACTTCATCGTCATGGCAAAGAATACTTCGTATATGTTCATTACGGGCCCCGACGTCATCAAGACGGTGACCCACGAGGAGGTCAGCAAGGAAGACCTAGGCGGCGCGCAGGCGCACAACGCCAAAAGCGGCGTCGCGCACTTCGCCGCCGAGGACGAGGCCGCCGCCATCCGCACGCTGCGCGAGCTGCTGAGCTTTCTGCCCTCGAACAACCTCGACGAGCCGCCGCTGGTGCCCACGCAGGATCCGGTCGACCGCCGCGACGAGGCCCTGAAGACCATCCTCCCCGAGAACCCCAACAAGCCGTACGACATCAAGGAAGTGATCCGCGCCGTGGTGGACGACCGCCACTTCTTCGAGGTGCACGAGCACTGGGCAAAGAACATGGTCTGCGGCTTCGCGCGGCTGGGCGGGCGCAGCGTCGGCATCGTCGCCAACCAGCCGGCCATCCTCGCCGGCGTGCTCGACATCGACGCCTCCCGCAAGGGCGCGCGCTTCGTCCGCACCTGCGACGCCTTCAACATCCCGCTGGTGACCTTCGTGGACGTGCCCGGCTTCTTGCCCGGCACCGCGCAGGAGTGGGGCGGCATCATCACCCACGGCGCCAAGCTGCTCTACGCCTTCGCCGAGGCGACGGTGCCCAAGCTGACCGTGATCACCCGCAAGGCGTACGGCGGGGCCTACGACGTGATGGCCAGCAAGCACATCCGCGCCGACGTCAACCTCGCCTGGCCCACCGCGCAGATCGCGGTGATGGGGCCGGAGGGAGCGGTCAACATCATCTTCCGCGGCGAGCTGGCCAAGGCGCCCGACTCGCGGCCCGAGCTGGTGCAGGCGTATCGCAACAACTTCGCCAACCCCTACAAGGCGGCCGAGCTGGGCTACGTGGATGAGGTCATCCTGCCCGAACAGACGCGGCCGCAGCTGTGCCGGGCGCTGGCGATGCTGCGCAACAAGCGGCAGGAAGTCCCGCAGCGCAAGCACGGCAACATCCCTCTCTAGGCTGCCATGGACCAACGCCGGGAGCTCTCGCTGCTGGACGCCGTCGGCATCGGCGTCAACGGCATCGTCGGGAGCGGGATTTATTTGTTGGTCGCGCCGCTCGCGCGCGTGGGCGGCGGCTCGTCGGTGGCAGGCGTGCTCGGATGCGGCGCGCTCTGCATCCTCATCGCGCTCTGCTTTGCCGAGCTCAGCTCGATGTACGACCGCAGCGGCGGACCCT
>JANXXR010000224.1 GCA_025350525.1 Deltaproteobacteria bacterium | reverse complement strand
GCTGTATGAAGATGCCTGTTCTCTTCGTCGGCCACGGCTCGCCGATGAACGCGATCGACGACAACCGCTGGAGCCGGGGCTTCCAATCGCTCGCCGGCCTGCTGCCCGAGCCGAAGGCCATCCTCGCCATTTCCGCCCACTGGTACGTGCCCGGAACCTTCGTCACCGGCGAGGCGCAGCCGAAGACCATCCACGACTTCGGCGGCTTTCCGGACGAGCTCTTCCAGATGCAATACCCGGCCCCCGGGTCGGCGGTGCTGGCGGAGCGGGTCTCGAAGCTGGCCGGCGCGCAGGCGCGCACCGACTGGGGCCTCGACCACGGCACCTGGAGCGTGCTGCACCACCTGCGTCCCAAGGCCGACCTGCCGGTGGTGCAGCTGAGCATCGACGCGAGGCTGCCGCCCGCCGCCCACCTGGCGCTGGGAAGGAAGCTGCGGCCCCTGCGCGAGGAGGGCGTGCTGATCTTCGCCAGCGGCAACATCACCCACAACCTGCGGCACGCCTTCACCGCCTCCCAGCACGGCGACACCTCGACGCCCGCCTGGGCGAAGAGCTTCGACGAGGAGGTGGCCCGCGCCATCGGCCAGCACGACGGCGCGGCGCTGGCTGCCATCGTCGGCACGCCCGACGGGCGCAAGTCGCATCCCTCGCCCGATCACTACTTCCCGCTCCTCTACGCCGCGGGCGCCGCGGAGGCGGACGACAAGGTCAGCTTCCCGGTCGAGGGCTTCGACCTGGGCTCCCTCTCGATGCGCTCGGTGATCTGGGGATGAACCCGCTCTTGTGAAAGTCCGGCTCGCGTACATCGCCTGCTTCGTCCTCTGGGGCTCGACCTGGATGACCATCAAGGTGGGCCTGCGCGACCTGCCGCCGTTCTTTTTCGCCGGCGCCCGCATGCTGCTGGCCGCCGCCATCCTGCTGCCGTTCGCCTGGCGGGCGGGGCTCGGGCGCGAGAGCCCGGCGGTGCTGGGGAGGATGGCGGGCATCGGCGTGCTGCAGATCGGCCTCCCCTACGCGCTCATGTTCGCTGCGCAGCAGTGGATGCCGTCGGCGCTGGCGGCCGTGCTCTTTGCCACCTTTCCGGTCTGGCTCGCGCTCCTCGCGCGGCTGCTGCTGCCCGGCCAGGAGCTGACGCCGCGCAAGCTGGCCGCCGCCTTCCTCGGCCTCGCCGGCATCGCCGTGCTGCAGCTCCCGGCGCTGCGGGCCCAGAGCTACTCTCCGCTGGCGCCGCTGGGAGGAGCGCTCATCGTCGGCGCCGCCATCCTCGTCGCCTTCGCAAACGTGCGCGTCCGCCAGGACCCAAGGCCGCGCTCGCCCCTGGTGATGACCTTCGTGCAGGTGTTCGCGGGCGCGCTGGTGCTGGTCGCGCTCTCGCTCTTGCTGGAGCGCGGGCGCGCGGTGAACTTCACGCCGGCCGCGGTGGGCGCGCTCCTCTACCTCGCCGTCTTCGGCACCGCGGTGACGTACCTCTGCTTCTTCTGGCTGATGCACCGGGTGTCCATCTCCGCCATCGGCGCCATCCCGCTGCTCGACACTACCGTCGCCGTCGTCCTGGGCGCAGTTGTCCTCCACGAGCACGTCGGCTGGCCGCTCCTGGCGGGCGGCGCGCTGGTGATGGCGGGGACGACGCTCGCGAACCAGGCGCCGGCTGAGCCGGCTCTCGGCTAAAGTCGGTAGCGCAGCGACAAATCGAGAGCAGGCAGCACGGATTGACGGAAGTTGAAACAGAACCAGCCAGAGCATGGCGGCGTTTGTTCCTTGAGGATGAAGAGCTCGCCAGCCCCGAGTTGGAACTCGAAGTGCCGCGCCTTCCATTCGTATCCGCCGGTCACGGTGAGTACGCTGGTACTCTCGTAGAAACCGATTGCGTTCTTCGCTGCGTCGTAGTGGAAGAACCCGGTCGAAGCGTACGGCGTGTTCTGGCCGGCCCCGTTGACCTCGAACGCCAACTCACCGCCAAGCGTGAGCCGATTGCCACCGTTGCCAATGCCTCCAGTCGTGTAGATGCCGAAAGCGCCGAGGAAGAGGTGCGGGGTGTGAATCACCAACTCGGGAACCGCCAGCAGGGGCGGAATGAAGCCCGCCTTGATGCCGAGTGCGGCGGAGAAGACGGGCGTTGGCTCACCATCGGCAGCAAGAGCGCCGTGAGGCGCCGACCCCACGGCAAGAGCAACGGCAAGGGAAAGCCTGGTGAGGGTGCAGGCCATGAAGTCTCCGCGCCAGCGACCTCCGGCCAGGCTGGATCGGCCACTGGTCGGGCGCCGACCTAGGCGGCGAGCTCGTAGAGGTAGTCCACGAACGAGCGGACCGCGCCGTCGAGGCCCTGGAAGTTGGGGTTGGTGCTCTCGACCACGTAGTACTCGTCGGGCGCGTGCGCGCCGCTGCCGTGGCCGAGGCCGAAGTGCGCCGCCGCCAGCTTGAGCGGCTCGCCGGTGAAGACGTAGCCCGGCCACGATCCGCCGCCGCGAGGCCAGAGCAGCGGGTCGTAGCCAGCCGCGCGGTAGGTCTTGATCTGCGACTGGATGAGCGGCGCCTCGGGCGAGGTGGTGTTGGGATCATATCCGCCGGTCATATTGACCTCGATATCCCCGAAGCCGCGCTTGGCCAGGTGCGCCTTCAGCTTCTGCAGCGAGTCGGCTGCGCCCATGTCGGGCACCAGGCGGAAGTCCATCTTGGCGACGGCGCGGTGCGGGAGCACGGTCTTGCCGCCCTGCCCGGTATAGCCGCCGACGAGGCCCTCGATGTTGACGGTGGGCTGCGAAGTGAGCCGCACCAGCGCGGTGCGGAAGTCCGCGTCGTGCACCCAGTGCTGGATGCCGAACTGCCGCTTCATCTGCGCCTCGTCCATGTGCTTCGCCGCGGCGTCGAGCATCTTCTCCTCCGCGGGCGAGAGCTTCTTCACCTTGTCGAACCAACCGTCGATGGCGGGCTCGGTGCCGTCGGGCGACACCAGCGTATGGAGCGCCTGCACCAGGTGGTACGCCGGGCTGTCGATGCTGGCCCGCAGCGAGGAGTGAATGTCCTTCTGCGGCCCGCGGCCCCACTTCTCGCCGCTCGCCACCAGCTCGCACTCGATGATGCCCTTGGCGCCCAGCGAGATCTCCAGCGTCCCGTCGGGCCCCTGCCCCGCCGAGGGCATGAAGATCCCCGAGCACTTGCCCAGCGCCTGCAACACCTCCGGCGAGCGGACCACCTGGGCGAAGTGCGGCGAGCCGATCTCCTCCTCGCCTTCGGCCACCAGCACCAGATTCACCGGCAGCTTGCGGCCGGCGCCCTGGATGGCGTGCAGCGCGGCCAAAAACGCGCCCTCCGGCCCCTTCTGGTTCACCGCCCCGCGCCCGACGATGCACTTGCCGAAGCCGGGCTTGTCCACCAGCCGCGCCTCGAAGGGCGGCGAGCTCCACTCGCGCGGGTCCACCTGCTTGACGTCGTACATGAAGTAGAGGCCCACCGTCCTGCGCGCGCCGGCGTCCAGCGTGGCGAAGACGCCGGCCTTGCCGTCGGTCTTGACCGGCACCGCCTTCTGGAAGCCCGCCTTCTTGAGCAGCTCGATGAGGACCAGCGGGCCTTCCTCGCTGCCCAGGTTCTCGGCGGCGATCGAGGGCTTTGCGATCCAATGCTGGATGCGCCGCACCGCCTCGTCGTGGCGGCGCTTGATCTCCTCGTAGATGGGGGCGCGCTCGTCTTCGGCGCGGGTGGGAAGGGCGGCGGCGGCGGCGCCGGCGAGGGCGCCCTTGAGGACCGAACGGCGGGAGAGGGGCATGCCCTTCCGTCGCCGATCCGCGAGCCGCCGTCAACCGGCGCTGCTACTCCAGGTCGAGCGGCTGGAAGTTGCCCTTCTCGTCGATGACGGTGCCCCACACCTTGTGCGACGCCTGGTGCTCGCCCATGCCGAAGCCCAGGGTGGCGCCGATGCCCAGGTCCACGCCGCGCATCGCCTCGAGGCCGTCGACGAAGCTCTCCAGCGTGAAGTCGCGGCCCACCCGGCGCGTGGCCTCGATGAGCAGCTGCGCCGCCAGGTAGCCTTCCAGCGAGACGAAGTCGGGCTTTTCGCCCAGCGAATATTTGGGCAACAGCTCCTGGTACTTCATCACGGCGGTGGAGCGGCTGCCGGGGAGCGGCACCACCTGGGTGACGATGACGCCCTCGGCGACCTTGGGGCCCACCGCCATCAGCTCGTCGGCCAGCGCGTTCGAGCCCACGAAGGAGACGCTGCTGAAGAGCATGTCGGGCCGCTCGGCCTTGACCGCCGCGATGAACTTGGCGGCGGGCTTGTAGGCCGGCACCATGATGACGGCGCGGATCTTTTGCCTCGACTTGAGGATGCCGTCGACGGCGTCCTGCACGTCGGAGGTGTTGCGCTTGTAGCCGACCCGCACCGTCTGGGCCGGATCGCGATCGTACTTGCGCAGCATCTTGGCGACGCCGTTGAAGCCTGCCTCGCCGTAGCCGTCCTGCTGGGCGAAGACGGCGATCTCCGAGGGCTTGATGCGCTTCACCTCCACCAGGTACTTGAAGGTGGCGGCGGTCTCCTCGGCATAGGAGGCGCGGTAGTTGAAGACGTAGCGGTCGGGCGGATCGCGGCGCAGCAGGCCCGCCCCGGTGAAGGGTCCGAAGAAGAGCAGCCGCTTCTCCAGCGCGTAGGGCACCGCCACCTCGGCGGTGGGCGTGCCGACGTTGCCGATGAAGCCGAAGACCTTGCGCTGCTCGCCCAGCTCCTTCATGACGGCGAGGGTGCGGGCGGGCTCGTAGCCGTCGTCGAGGGCGACCAGGCGCAGCTTGCGTCCGTTGACGCCGCCCTGCTCGTTGGCGGAGGCGAAGGCGATGTCGATGCCGGTCTTCATGCCGCGCCCCAGCTCCTTGGCGGGACCGGAAAACGGCGCGCTCATGCCGAAGAGGATCTCGGTGTCGGTCACGCCCTGCGCCTGCGACTTCTGCGACTCTGCCGCCTTCTGCTCCTTCTCGACGGCGGCGGCCTGCCTGGCGGCGAGCTCGCGGGCCTTCTTCTCCGCCTCGGCGCGCTGCCAGAGGGCCCCGCCGGCGATGGCCAGGACCGCCGCGGTGCCCGCCAGGGCGATGAAGAGCGTCCTGCGGCTCCGCCTTGGGGGCGGCGGCTGGGTGGGCGCGATGCCGGCGAGGAGCTGGGTTCCGTCGTCCTCGCAGACGCTGCCGCGCAGGTAGGTGCGCCCGCAGACCGGGCAGTAGCGGGGACCTTGCTTCGTCTCGCTCGCCATCATGGCAATGGGCTCCTGGGGCATGGGGGGCAGGTCCAGCGACAGCCCGCCGGAGAACTCGACGTTGAGCGCCTCGTCCTCGGCGACCATCTCCTCGAGCACCAACCGGCTCCACGGCACGAAGATGGTCCGCTCGGTGCAACGCTGGTTCAGCTCGACGTGGAAGGCGCCGTCCTTGAGCCGCAAGGCGCGGCGGACGGCCTCGACGCCGGTCAGCTCGCCGAAGCGCGCGTCGACCACGTCGCCGCCTTCGATGAAGAGGATGCCGTCGTGCTCGGGCCCCGCCGGCGAGACGATGGTGACCGCCGCGGTCTGGCGGCTGATGCTGTAAAACTGAATGAGGTCGGTGAAGGATGTCTCCGACAGGTTTCCGCTCAGCGCCACGCTTCGCTCCGGAGTTGACCTCACCCCAAGCACGGTACGCCCGCGCGGGGCCTCGCGCTAAATTCTTGGCCGCAGAGCCCCTTTGCGCTTCTGGCCCCGAGGGCTCGAAACAAAGCCGCCGGCGATCGCTCGCCGGCGGCCGGACTGCAGGTGCCGCCGGACGGCTACTGGCCGGTGGCCACGCAGCGGCTCGACTTGTTGGACCACTCGTACTGGTAGCCGTAGCCGCCGTCGATGAAGGGCGCCGGGCTCCAGGCGCACTTGTCGTCGGCCTCGTTGCCGCGGCCGTCGTACCAGGCGTTGGCGTCCTCGTCGGTCACCGCCTCGCGGGTTTCGTGCGAGGCGAAGTGATCGAAGTTCTGCGCGGTGGTGAACCCCGACGCCTGGCACCCGCCGCAGCTCGGGTACGGCATCGAGGCGTACTTGACGTTGCTGAACCCGCCCGCGGAGTAGTGGCTGTGGTAGGCGCAGTACTGCAGCGTCGGCCCGCCGCAGGAGGTGCCGTTGCCCTGCGACGAGTACGAGGAGGCCGGCAGGAAGACCTCGTAGATGGCGCTGGGGTCGAAGGTCACGCCGCCGCTGTTCAGGTACTTGGTCACCTCTCCCTGGACGATGGCGTCGGTGACGTTGGTCGGCGGCGTCGAGGTGTCATACCAGGCGGTGTTGCCGAGGTTGCTGGTCTGGATGGCGCCGGTGCCGTCGGAATACTGGGTAATGGTGGCGTAATGCCCGTTGGTGCCGAACTGTCCGAAGAAAGCGATGATGTGGTTCGAGATCCCGTTGTCGCTACCGCCGGTGCCCCAGCTCGGGCCCCAGAAGATGGAGACGACGTGGGCCGAATGGATCACCGGACCGCCGTGATAGGTGAGGTTGCTGGTCCTCGCTCCGCCGCTGGGCTTTGCGTCCTTGGTGGGGTGCTTGTGCACGATGTTCAGCTCGGAGTCGTTGTCTGCCAGGGCCGCGCGGCCGCCAATGACGACTCCAGCCATCAGCACCAGCGCGACGGAAATCTTCCTGATCATATGTTGTGCTCCTCGGGGGTGGGGTACAACGGCGGCGGAATCCTGCAAATGAATGCCGGTTCAGGTCAATACCCCATCGCCGATTTTTTCAGAGCCCCAGGTTGCTGAGCAAAAAAGCGTAGTCATATGCAACATCTCGGAGCCGATCGTACCGGCCTGACGCGCCGCCGTGTCCGGCCGGATCCATGTTCACTTTGAACAAGAGCGGGTTCGAATCGGTCTTCAGAGCCCGCAGCTTCGCGACCCACTTGGCCGGCTCCCAGTACATCACCTGGCTGTCGTTGTAGCTGGAGCGGACCAGGATCACCGGATAGGCCTTGGCCTCGACGTTTTCATAGGGACTATAGGAGCGGATATAGGAGTATTCGGCGGGCTTCTTGGGATTGCCCCACTCCTCGAACTCGCCCACCGTCAGCGGCAAGGATTCATCGAGCATGGTGTTCACCACGTCCACGAAGGGGACGTAGACCATGGCTCTCATGATTGATCACTTCTCCCGCTGAGCGCGGG
>JANXXR010000182.1 GCA_025350525.1 Deltaproteobacteria bacterium | reverse complement strand
CGGGCGCGCTGGCGCTGGTCAACTTCGTGGCGGCGGCCTTCTTCCTTCCCGAGTCGCTGTCCAAGGAGCTGCGCAACACCTCTCCGCGGCGCGCCTCGCGGCTGCAGCAGCTCTCGGCCGGCCTCTCCGATCCGCGCCTGCGGACGCTGGTGCTCATCTACTTCCTCTTCATGCTGGGCTTCGCGATGATGGAAGCGACGCTGACGCTCTTCATCGAGAACCGCATCGGCAGCACCGACCACGCGCAGCTGGTACGGCGGGTCGGGTACCTCTTCGGCTTCATCGGCGTCATCCAGGTGGCGCTGCAGGGCGGCCTGGTCGGCAAGCTGGCGCGCAAGTTCGGCGAGTCCCGGCTGCTGCTCACCGGCTGCCTCCTGGCGGCGCTCTCGCTCGGCTCGGTGCCGCTGGTGCGATCGTGGGGCGCGCTCTACCTGGTGGCGCTCGGCCTGGCGGCGAGCGGCGGTCTTGCGCAGCCGTCGGTGGCGAGCCTCATCTCCCGGGCCGCCAGCGCCGATACGCAAGGCGGGACGCTGGGCATCTCGCAGTCGGCGGCCAGCCTCGCGCGGGTGATCGGCCCGGTGCTGGCCGGCGCGCTCTTCCAGCAGCTGGCGCCCGGCGCGCCGTACCTGCTCGCGGGCGCCCTCGCGCTCGCCGCCGCCGCTTGCGTTAGGGTGCGGCCAGCGGAGGCGTAGACATGCGCGCAGCGGTCATCGGCGGAGGAAGCTGGGGGACGGCGCTCGCTGCGGTGCTGGGGCACAACGGGCACGACACCGTGGTCTGGGCGCACGACGCGGAGGTCGCCCGCGCGCTGACCGACCTGCACCAGAATCCGAAGTACCTCCCCGGCCTTCAGCTCCCCGAGAAAGTCACCGGCACCCACGACCTGGCCCGCGCGCTCGACTCTGCCGAGCTGATCGTGGCGGCGAGCCCGTCGCACGTCACCCGCCAGGTGATGGGCGCGGCGCTGCCGTTGTTGCCCCGCGCGACGCCCATCGTCTGCGCCACCAAGGGCATCGAGAACGAATCGCTCTACACCATGTACGAGGTGCTCGAGGACGTGCTGCCTCCCGAGCTGCATCCCTATGTCTGCTGCCTGTCGGGGCCGTCGTTCGCCCGCGAGACGGTGCAGCGGATGCCGACGGCGGTGGTGGTGGCCTCGCCCTGGGAGAAGCTGGCCGCCCGGGTGCAGAAGTGCTTCTCCAACGACACCTTCAGGGTCTACACCAGCACCGACGTGCAGGGCGTCGAGCTGGGCGGGTCCTTGAAGAACGTCTGCGCCATCGCCGCCGGCATCTCCGACGGCATGGGCTTCGGCTCGAACACGCGCGCCGCCATCATGACCCGCGGCCTCGCCGAGCTGGTGCGGCTGGCCATCAAGAAAGGTGCCAATCCATTGACACTGTCCGGCCTGGCCGGGATGGGCGACCTGGTCCTCACCTGCACCGGCGAGCTGTCGCGCAACCGCACCGTCGGCCTCGGGCTCGGGCGCGGGCAGAGCCTGCCGGAGGTGCTGGCGGGGATGAAGCAGGTGGCCGAAGGCGTGCGCACCGCCAAGAGCGTGCACGACCTCGCCCAGAAGCTCTCGGTGGAGATGCCGCTGCACGACGCCATCTACCGCATCCTCTACGAGAACCTTCCGCCGCGGGCGGCCCTGGCCTCGCTCACTTCACGTGAGCTGAAGTCGGAGTTCCAGCTGCACTGAGGCTCGATGACCGAGGAACCGATGGAGCCCGACTCGCTCTGGGAGAAGTTCCAGGCGCGTCCGGCGGCCGACCAGCTGGCGGTGGCGCTCAGCGCCATCCCCGCGGCCGGGCTCCTTCTCGTCTTCATCCAGTGGCCGGTAGGCTTGTGGATACCGCCCCCACCATGTAGAGCCCGTGCCGGAAAACAAGGGACCGCGGGTAGGCGGCGACGGCGTCGGCGTGGAATTTCGCGACTAGGGCGGGCCTTCCGGGCGCGTGTTGGCTCGCAAAGAACACGATCTCGCCCCGTTCGCGACGAATCGAAAGTCTTACGCGCTGTGACGTGACGGTGCTTTCGGCGTCCGATAGCGGAGCGCCTCGACGAGCACCGCAAACGCTGGCGTGTGCTGATGCCGGCTCGGGTAGTAGAGGTGATAGCCCGGGAACGGCGGGCTCCATGCGGAGAGCACGGAGACGAGCCGACCGCTCTCGACGTGGGGCTGCGCGAGTGCGTCAGCGACGTACGCGATGCCGAAGCCATCGAGCGCCGCCTGCAGGATCTGGCTGATGCTGTTGAACACGAGCTGTCCGTCAACGCGCACGCGAAACTCGCGGCCGGCCTTCTCGAACTCCCAGGCGTAGAGGCCGCCATGCGTCCGCGAACGGATGCTGATGCACGTGTGCGAGGCGAGATCGTTCGGCGTCTTTGGCTTCGGTCTGGTGGCGAAGTACGACGGCGCGGCCACGGCAACCATGCGCATCGGTGGGCCGATCGGGACCGCGATCATGTCCTTCGCGATGATCTCGCCGATGCGAACCCCGGCGTCGTAGCGACCAGCGACGATGTCGACGAGACCGTTGTCAGTGCTGATCTCGACCTTGATCTCGGGATAGCTCGGCAACACCGCGCGTAACGCGGGCCAAAGGATCGTGGTGACGGCTGCCTCGTCTGCGCTGATGCGGATGTTGCCGGCAGGCTTCTCGCGCAGCTCGCTCAGGGCAGCGACTTCGGCCTCAATCTCGTCGAAGCGCGGACCGATGCGAACGAGCAATCGCTCACCCGCTTGTGTGGGCGTCACGCTGCGCGTGGTGCGCGCGAGCAATCGCAGCCCGAGCCGCTCCTCCAACGCGCGCATGCTGTGACTGAGTGCCGACGGCGACACGCCCAGGCTCGCTGCGGCTTTGGTGAAGCTGCGCTCCCGGGCGACCGCGAGGAACCCGATGAGGTCGTTGGTATTGAGTCGCGGCATACCAAGGCCGCGGTTCGATCGCTCGCCCGTAGCTGGACGACCGATCTCAAGGGTCGCAACATTCGCGTCAATTCGATCAGCCCGGGTGTCGTACCGACTGAAGGGTACAGCCACGAGCAGAAGATGACTCCCGACCAGATCGCTGACTACGTGCGCCGTGTCTCGACGGAGATTCCCGCCGGTCGGGTCGGAACCTCGCAAGACATCGGCGACGCACTGGTGTTCCTGGGGTCCGACGCGAGCAGCTACATCCGCGGCGTTGACCTCGTTGTCGATGGCGGCATGACCCGCGTCTACGCCGGAAAGAACTAGTCATGACCACGAAATCGCAAGAGCGCCACATCATCTGCGTGGTCCGCGGCAAGCCCGAGCACCGCGCGCGTGTGGCCGAGCTACTGCTCGAACTGGTTGGTCCAGCGCGCGCGGAACCGGGTTGTCTCTCTACGACCTCTACCAGCAGACGAACGGGCCCGACACGCTCACAATCGTGGACGGCTGGGCCTCCGACGCCGCGATCCCCGCGCATACCGCGCATCCGAACGTCGCGCGCGTCGTCGATCAGCTGAATCCGTTGCTCGCAGCACCGCTGGCAGTGACGACCAGCATCCGCCTCAGCCATTCCACCGGAGAATCTCAATGACCACCAAATCGGCACCGAGTGCTGCCCAGAAACTGATCGGCGCGATCGCGCCAAAGCTCGCTGACCTGACCGACGAAGTCCTGTTCGGCGACGTGTGGGAGCGTCCGCAGCTCTCGAAGCGCGATCGGAGTCTCGTCACTTGCGCGGCGCTCGTCGCGAACGCCAAGGTCGACCAGCTCAACTTCCACATTCCGCGCGCACTCGAGAACGGCGTCACCCAGGAAGAGATCGTCGAGATGATCACGCATCTCGCGTTCTACTGCGGGTGGCCGAGCGCGATGTCGGCCATCGTCAAGGCGAAGGAGCTGTTCGCCGCGACGAAGCCCGCGGGAGGGTGATGCCATGCCCACGGCGGTGATCGGTATGGCTAGGGTCTTCATCACTGGTAGTACCGATGGCCTAGGTCTGGCGGCGGCACGGTCGCTTCTTGACCAAGGCCACCACGTGTCCTTCACGCTCGGTCCGCCGCGCGTACTTCCGCGATTGCTGACCTGATTTCGTCTTCTGCCAAGGTCGTGGTCGGCGACCTCAGCAGCGCCACCGATACTCGCGCCGTTGCCGATCAGGTCAACGCCGTCGGACGCATGGACGCCATCATCCACAACGCGGGCATATATGGTCAGCGGAGCCGCGGATCGACGGCCACCGGTCATGCCACCATACTCGCGGTCAACACGCTCGCGCCATACCTGCTGACGGCCCTGATCGAGCGCCCCGATCGGCTGATCTACCTCAGCAGCGGCCTGCATCGCGACGGCGAAGGGTCGCTGCGCGACATCGACTGGGCCACGCGACCTTGGGACGCTGCGCGGGCTTACGCGGAGAGCAAGCTTTACGTCGCGGCCCTCGCTTTCGGACTGGCGCGGCGCTGGCCGGGTGTTCTGACCAACGTCGTCGATCCGGGCTGGGCGCGCACGAAAATGGGCGGTCAAGGCGCGCCCGTCGATCTCGACACTGGGCAACGGACCCAGGCTTGGCTCGCGGTCAGCAATGAAAAGACTGCGATCGTAAGCGGTAGATACTGGCAGCACATGCGCCAAGAGCAGCCCGCCCGCGAAGTCACCGACCCGACCTTTCAGGAAGAGCTCATTGAAAAACTCGGCGAACTGACCGGCGTCGGGCTCCCCTAGGAGAGCCCTTGGAAACCTGCGAGCTCGTCCCACGCTGCTCGCGCTTGTCGGCGCCGTCTCCGGCAAGCAGATGAGTACCTACAAGCTGGAGCTTGAGTCGTGGGGCCCGCAGACGGGGCGCCGCTTCGTCGAGGTCGGGCCCGGGACCTATAAGAGGACCGGGGAGGGGCAGCAGGTCGAGGTGAAGCTGCGCGCGGGGACCCTGGGCCTGCCCTGGTACTACGTCGACGAGCCGTGACCATTTTTTTCCAGCTGGCCGAGCAGGTGTGACGATCCGGCGAGGATGATGGGCCGGAAGAGCAGGTTGAGCACCGGCGTGCCCAGGAGCGCGGCGGTGCTGAGCGCGAAGCCCAGCGAGATTTCGCGGTGCTGCTCCATGATGAAGATCTCGCCGCGCGAATCCATCGCCAGCTTGTCGCAGAGCCGCGCGAACCAGCGCAGGGGGCGGCCCAGCACCGGGATGCGATCCGCCCAGCGCAGGAAGATGCGGACGAACCAGGGCGGCGGCGCGTCGCGATCGCGCTGGATCGATTCCTTGAGGCTCTCGCCCGGCTCGCACACCTGTGCGTCGTCGAAAGCGTCGGCGACCACCCAGTGGAGCCCCCAGACCGCGAGCACCACGTTGGTCAGCCAGCTGCCGATGCCGGGTAGCATGGCGGTCAAGAGCACCACCGGACCGAGGCCGATGGCGACGATCAGCGCCTGCCGGATCATGCGGCCGATCAGCATGCTCAAGGGCATCTCGCGCGGACCGCAGGCGCCCAAGCCCAGCCGCCAGCGGATCAGCGCCGCCAGCCGCGCATAGTGGTTGGCGAAGATCACCGACGGCAGCGGCGCCAGCAGGGCGAAGGCCTTGTAGAAGTGCTTGAACCAGTCGTACTGCGTGTGGTCGGTCTGCACCGTGGCCCAGAGCGCGCAGGCCAGGCCAAGGACGACCGCCGGAATCAGCGACTCCTTGAGCAGCTCCGGATCCGCCAGCAGCACCCGGGCGCCGAGGATGGGCTGCGCAAATCCGTAGAGCGCCTGGTCGCGCGGCGCGGCCGGCGGCGCCTGCACCGAGGAGTAGGCGCGCACCCGCGAGAGGGCCCAGCGCAACAGGCCGCTGCCCCGCGGGGCGAGGGGCATGGGAGGCAATGGGGGAAAGAGCGGCATCTCCATCCGCATCTTACGCGGGCCGCCCGGGAGAATTTCGCAAAATCAGAGCTCGCGGCTGAGCACCCGGCGCAGCGTCTCGCCGTCGATGTTGCCGCCCGACAGGCAGATGCCCACCGACTTGCCGGCCAGGTTGTCGCGAAGCTCGAGGAGCCCGGCGAGGCCGGCGGCGCCGGCGCCCTCGGCGAGGTTGTGGGTAGTGCGGATCATGAGGCGAACCGCCTCGGCCAGGGCGGCTTCGCTGATCTTGACGAAGCCCGAGAGCCCTTCGCGCAAGGCATCGAAGGTCATCTCATAGATGCCGCGGGTGGCGAGCCCGTCCGCGAAGGAGAGGGCCGTCCCGCCGGAAAATG
>JANXXR010000156.1 GCA_025350525.1 Deltaproteobacteria bacterium | reverse complement strand
CAGCGGCAGCACCTTGCTTCGCGACGCCTACGTCAACGTCAACTATATCCGCGAGCTCCAATTCACCATCGGCCAGATGATCGAGCCGTTCGGCCAGGAGGCCGCCTCCTTCAGCGCCTCGAACATCGACTACGTCGAGCGCGGCTTGACCTCGCTGCTCTATCCCTCGGCGAACGGAGCCTTCCGCAGCCCCGGCGCCATGATCCACGGCGATCTCGCCGGCGGCGTCTTCTCCTATTGGCTGGGAGCCTTCAATGGCAAGGGATTGCTGGCCGCCAACACCACCAACCAGCCCGAGGTGATCGGCCGGGTCCGCATCTATCCTTTCAAGAGCGGCGACAACAACATGCTGCAGGGCCTGGCGGTGGGCGGAGCCATCGGTGAAGGCAGGAGCCGGGCGCTCTCCAACGAGCTGAGCTTCGGCGGCTTCACGCCGGAGCGATCGTTCTCCTTCTTCCCCCAATTGCCCATCAATGGAGAGATCCGCCGCTACAACGCCGAGATGACCTGGACGGCGGGGCCGGCCGCGCTGCGCGCCGAATACGACCGCCTGCTGCAGAACCGCGATTCGCTCTCCGACGGCTATGGCGACCTGGGAAAGGTCCGCGCCTGGGGCTACACCATCAGCGCCTCCTGGCTGCTCACCGGCGAGAAACGTCCCGAGAACGCTCCTCCCAAAGCCAATGCGCCACTCTTTCGGGGCGGCTTCGGCGCCTGGGAGGTGAAGGCCCGGTATTCCTATCTGACCTCCGAGGCCGACGGCGATCAATACAGCCCGGACCGGAGATACAAGGGCAGCGTCGACCTCATCTCCGGCGGGGTCAACTGGTACCTGACCTCCACGGTCAAGTACAACGTCGACCTCAACCTGTACCGGATGAAAGACGCCGCCACCGTGGGCGGCGCTCCACCGCAGACCTTCGCCGTCCTCCTGCAGCGCATCCAGTTCCGGTTCTGAGCGAGGAACAACCATGAAAACGACTACGCTGCTTGCTCTCGGAATGCTCTCCTCGGCTGCTCTCTCCATCGGCTGCAATACCGCCGCGGACTGCCCCACCTGCGGAACCACGCAGAACGGGACCGTCGCGGTGATCAATGCCATGGAGGTCCCCCAGGCGTCACCCTATGGAAAGCCGTTCGCCGTCTGGGACCTCGTCAATCATGATCCGATCAATCGCCGCCTCTATGTCACCGACCGGTCGCACGCGGCCATCGCCGTCTTCGACACCGTCAACGACCAGCCCATCGGCCAGGTCAAGAAGGGCTTCGTCGGATCGGTCTGCTGCGAGCCCGACCGCGCCAGCAACTTCAATGAATTGTCCGGACCCAATGGCACCGTCATTACCCCGTCCTACGGTGCGGGCAAGACCCTCGAGAACCGCCCCCTCGGCAACCTCTGGGTGACCGACGGCGACGCCACCTTGAAGGTCTTCAACCTGGACGCGGACACGGTGCCGGTCCATCACAACGACGGATCGACGACCCGGTCCTTCGCCGTGGTCGCGGTCGGCCTCCCCGTCACCAACATCGACGATTGCCTGCGCGGCACCAACCTCAGCAATGCTCCGAACGGGAATCCCTGCGGAGACATGCGCGCCGACGAGCCATCCTTCGACGCCGATCACAACCGCCTCATCGTCACCAACGGCGACGGGCCCAACGGCGCCTTCGTGACCCTGGTCGATACCACCGACCCCATGTGCCCCACCATCGGCGCGTCTTCGAGCGGGCGCTGCGTCGTGGCCCAGTTCTTCTTCGATGGGAAAGGGGATGCTTCGACTGCAGGCTGCGACCCCACGGTCTCAGGCGTGGTCACTCCCGGCCCCAAGTGCAGGCACGTCGGCAACAACCCCGATACGGACGCCGCCACCAACGGGCTCGGTGGGTCGATTTACAATCCGGTCACCAAGAAGTTCCTGCAATCGGTCCCGCAGGTCGGGGCCAATCCGGAGGACAGCGAGATCACCGAGATCGATCCGGTGACTGCGACGGTGACGAATCACTACCGGCTCAATCGCGGAAACGGGGCCGCCGGTTGCCAGCCTGCAAGCCTGGCGCTTGGGCCCAACCAGAACCTCCTGGTGGGCTGCGCAAACCGCGAAGGGCAGGCGTTTGCTCCGAGCACCTTCGTCATCGACGTCTCGGCCACCGGCGGCGGCAAGGTCCTGAAGGCCATCTACGAGGTGGGGCGCGTCGATCAGGTCTGGTACAACCCCGGCGACAAGCGCTTCTACCTGGGAGCGCGGGATATGGGAAACGGTTCCTATCTGGGGATCATCGACGCCACCAACAACATGTGGCTCTACAATGCGCCCACCGGCGGCAATGCGCACGGCGTCGCGGTGGACCCGATCAACAACCATATCTATATTCCATTCGCGCCCAATGCCCGGTGCGGAAAGTTCAGCGCCGAAGGCTGTATCGCGGTGTTTGCGGCCCCATAAGTCATCGCAAAAGGAATGACGCAGCGACGAGGCCGCCGAGGAGTTTGCGCGGCGGCCTTCAACTGCCCCCGGGCGCTGGTCAGCGGAAGCGCGGACTGCGGACCTTACGGGCCATAGAAGAGATAGGTCGCCGTATAATCCTGATTGCGGTTCGTATCGGCCAATGCGGCGGTGCAGGCCTCAGTGGGCGCCGTGCCGCGCCTGGTGTCGATGCGTTGAATGAAGGTGACGCCCTCGAGCTTGCCCTTGCCCTGGGAGGACTTCACTTCGAGCAAGAGCCAGGGAATGCTGCCCTCGGGCGAACTGGCCTTCTCCTTGACGGCGCCGACCACCTTGCTGCCATCGGCAAGCTGCCAGGCCGGCCCGGCGAAATGCGAGCCGATCTGCGCTCCGGAGTCGTCGTACAGGTCGGCCTTCGGGCCGGTGAAGGCCCAGGCCCAGGAGCGATCGCCCTTGGCCTGGCAGGTATAGGACTGCACGCCCTTGGCCAAGGCGCGCAGGCGCAGCCGATTGCCCGCGGGGACTGCGAGGTTGTCCGGGACCTGTGGGTTGGCGGGAACGGTGGCGCAGGCCAACAGCGCCGCAAGCAGCGCGATCAATCGAATCTGCATAGCGATTCCTCCCAGCAGTGGACTATAGACCTCGGGTCGGTCACCGTGCACTCAACCGTGCGCACTTCACTGCTTCTCCTGGCGGCGCTCGCCTGCGCCCACGCCTCGCCGGCCGACACCCCGCTCGAGCTGGTGGAGTCGGCGCCGGTCGAGACCACGCTCGACCATCCGGAGATCCGCGACGCCTGGCAGGTGTGGCCGGAGATGATCCGGCACGCGACGGGGCGCATCGATCTCGCCGAATTCTACGCCAGCGACGAGCCGGGGACCCGGCTGACGGCGGTGATCGCGGCGCTGCAGGACGCGGCGGCGCGGGGCGTGCGGGTGCGCTTTCTCGCCGAGCACGGCTTCGTCAAGACCTATCCGGAGGTGCTGCAGGCGCTCTCGGCGCACGGCATCGAGGTGCGCATCTTCGAGGTGAAGAAGGTCATGGGCGGAGTCCTCCACGCCAAGTATTTCGTGGTGGACGGGCGCGAGGCGTATCTCGGCTCGCAGAATTTCGACTGGCGCAGCCTGCAGCACATCCAGGAGCTGGGCGTGCGCTTCCGCCAGCCCGACGCGGTCCGCGCGCTCGAGGACATCTATGCGCTGGACTGGGCGCTGGCGGCGGGCGCGCCCAGGCCTGTGCCGGCGAGCCCCTATGAATTCCCCCAGCACACCCGGGATGGCGCCGAGGTGACGCTGCTCGCCAGCCCGCGCGGCTTCCTTCCCGACGAGAAGCTGTGGGACCTGCCGGCGCTGGTGGAGCTGATCGATTCGGCGCGCCGCTCGGTGCGGGTGCAGCTGCTCACCTACTCGGAGGTCCCCGAGCTGCAGGCGGCGCTGGTTCGCGCGGCGGCCCGCGGCGTTGCGGTGACGCTGCTCCTGTCCGACTGGGAGCTGCGGCCGAAGACGCTGCGGGAGCTGCGCGCGCTCGACCCGCGCATCGCCGTGCGCATCTTCACCATTCCGCAGGCGTCGGCGGGCTTCATCCCCTTCGCGCGCGTCGCCCACGCGAAGTATTGCGTGGTGGACGCCGCCCGCGGCTGGGTAGGCACCAGCAACTGGGAGCCCGACTACTTCTTCAAGAGCCGCAACGTCGGCCTGCTCCTCGACGGTGGACAGATCCCGCCGCAGCTCGAGGCGTTCTTCCTGGGCAACTGGGGCTCGACCTATGCCGCGCCCTTCGACCGCGAGCGCGAGTACACTGCGCCGCGGCTCTCTCTTGCGAGGTGATCTACGATGACGTTCCTGATGCTGGTGCTGCTGGCCGGGCCGGTCCACCCGATCGGCATGACGGCGATGAAGCCGGTGGTGTGCAAGGCGGTGGACGACGCCAAGGGCAAGAGCGGGGCGGAGCTGGCGCAGGCCGTCGAGGCCGAGGCGCTCAAGTTCGCCCGCTCCAACTATGCGCTCTCGGCGCTGCTCCCCGGCGATCCGCCCATCGCCTGCTTCCGCTCGATGGCGGACCCGTCCAACCTGCCGCGCGGGGCGCGCTGAACTATTCGTCGCCCCAGGTCTCGGTGCCGGTCTTGCCCTGCAGGCCCCTGGACTTCTTTTTTTCCTCCTGCTTCTTGACCGCTTCCTTCGAGGCGGGCGCCGGCGCGTCGGCCTTGGCCTCGGCGATCTTGGCAGCGGCGGGCGAGGTCGCCGCGGCGGGAATGGCGACCTTGCGCTCGTGCGCGACCAGGCCCGGCTCGTCGGCGGTGGCGGGCGCCGCGGGCAGGGCGCCGGGCATCATCGGCTTGCGGCTCGCCTCTGCGGGCGCGGGAGCGGAGCGGGTCTCGGCAGCGGCGTCGGAGCCGGGCTCCTGCGCGTCGTCGGCGGCGATCAGCTTGCGCGCCGCGACTTGCGTGTCGAGCTCGATCTGATCCGCGTCGGTCCCGTCCGCCGCCAGGGTCAGCGTCTTGGCCGCGATGATCCGGTGCCTGGGCGCATCGACCAGCGACAGCACCACCGAGACGCGGCTCTCCTCCTGCGACCGCACCGCGCCGATGAGCAGCCGCTCCAGCGAAAACTTCTGCGCCAGCGCCGAGACGTTCTTGCCCGCCGTCCCGCGCCCCACCTCGTCCGCCGCGCCGGCGATGATCGGGTTCAGGCTGATGGCGGTGGGCGTCGCCGAGAGCGTGATGCTCTGCTTGGAGCCCTTGCGCGGCGCGATGTCGACGAGCTCAGAGGTCGGATAGAACCCGGCCCGCTCGACGCGCAGCAGGTGCCGTCCGGCGGGCAGCTCGGCGTGCACCGGCGACGGGCCCTTCGACTCGCCGTCCACCTGCACCCGCGCGCCGGCGGGCCGCGTCTCCACGTCGAGGAAGCCGCGCCGGGTCGCGTCGGCCTCGGCGCGCGCCGCGGCCATCTGCGCCTCGATGGCCGGCTCGACCGCGCGCGCCTCGAGGCGCTGCTTCGGATCGATCCGCGCCACCAGGGCGAAGGCTTCCTCGGCGGCCTTCTCGTCGCCCGACATCCAGTCCGCCGCGCCCAGGCGCAAGAGGGCATCGCCGTACTCGTGCGCGCCCACCGCCGGCAACCCCAGGTCGAAGTCCTGCAGCGCGCGCTGGTACTTCGCCGCCGCCTCCGGCCAGCCCTTGGTCGCCGCGGCCGCGTTGCCCTCGGCGACCAGGTGGCGGCCCTCGTCCGCCTTCTGCGCCTGCTCGACGGTGGACTCGACCGAGAGCGCGTGGCCCAGATCCACCACCTGGTAGAGCGGCGTGTGCAGCAGCACCGACTCGACGGCGGTGGCCACTCGCGTGGTGGGGTGGCGCGCGGCTTCGTCCATGGGAATGAGGAAGGCCTGGGCGCGGTGCCTCGGTCCCTCGTACTTGCGGGCGTGGCTGGCCTCGGGGCTGTCGGACCCCGGGCGCATCATGGAGGGGGCGTCGTCTCCCGAGGGCTCGCCGTTGTCCGTCGGCTCCTCCTGCGCAAGGGCGGCCTTGGAGCAGAGCAGCAGCAGGCAGAGAAGGGAGCGCATGCAGGAATCCTAAGCGGCCGGGGAGGGCAGAGGCCATCCCCACGCCGACGGACCCCGTGCTATGAGGCGCCGCCTTCGAGTTCTCGCCGGGATCGACAGATCAGCCGTCTTCGAGCATATTTGAGACAGGATGCCTGAACAGATGAGCATGTTCGCCGGAGCTGGTGGCAAAGGACGCAAGCGCGGTTCGTCGGGCAGCGGCCCGCCGCCGCCGCCCCAGGACATCCCCACGCCGCTGCACGAAGAGGCGCGGCGCCGGTACCTGAACTACGCGCTCAGCGTCATCACCTCGCGCGCGCTGCCCGACGTGCGCGACGGCCTCAAGCCGGTGCAGCGCCGCATCCTCTACGGGATGTGGAACGACCTCAACCTCACGCACGACGCGAAGTATCGCAAATGCGCCGAGGTCGTCGGCGGCGTCATGAGCGCCTATCACCCGCACGGCGACACGGCCATCTACGACACGCTGGTGCGCATGGCGCAGGACTTCTCCCTTCGCTATCCGCTGGTCGACGGGCAGGGCAACTTCGGCTCGCTGGACGGCGATGCGGCCGCCGCCTATCGCTACACCGAGTGCCGGCTGCAGGCGGTCTCGAGCGAGATGCTGCAGGAGCTGGGCAGCCGCACCGTCGACTATCGCCCCAACTACACCGGCACCCGGTTCGAGCCGATCGTCATCCCCTCGCGCCTGCCGCAGCTGCTGATGAACGGCGCCACCGGCATCGCGGTGGGAATGGCCACCAACGTTCCGCCGCACAACCTGGTGGAGCTGTGCGAAGCGCTCATCGAACTGTCGAAGCACAAGGATCTGGAAGTGAAGGACCTGCTGAAGTTCATCAAGGGCCCGGACTTTCCCACCGGGGCGCAGATCCTCAATTCCAAGGCCGAGCTGCGCACCATCTACGAGACCGGGCAGGGCTCTGTCCGGGTGCGCGGCGAATGGAAGACCGAAGAGCTGCCGCGCGGCGGCAGGCAGATCGTGGTCACCTCCATCCCTTACATGCTCAACAAGAGCACGCTGGTGATGAAGATCGCCGACGTCATCACCGAGCGGAAGCTGACCCCGCTGGTCAACGTCATCGACGAGAGCACCACCGACGTCCGCATCGTTCTCGAGATCAAGCGCGACGCCGACCCCGAGCTGGTGATGGCCTATCTGTTCCGGCACACGCCGCTGCAGACGACCTTCGGCGTCAACATGACCTGCCTGGTGCCGACCGACAATCCCGAGGTGGGCGCGCCCAAGCGGCTCGATCTGAAATCCATCCTGCAATACTTCCTCGAGTTCCGCTTCGAGGTGGTGCGGCGGCGCTTCGAATTCGACCTCGCCGAGGTGCAGAAGCGCCTGCACATCCTCGAAGGCTTCGAGAAGGTCTACGACGCTCTCGACGAGATGCTCCGCATCATCCGCAAGAGCGAGGGAAAGGCCGACGCGGCGGAGAAGCTGATCAAGCGCTTCGCCTTGTCGGACGCGCAGGCCGACGCCATCCTGGAAATGAAGGTCTATCGGCTGGCGCGGCTGGAAATCCTCGTCATCCAGAAAGAGGCAAGGGAGAAGCGCGCCGACCAGAAGCGCTTGAAGGAGCTGCTGGGCAGCGACAAGCTGCGCTGGGGCGTGGTGCGCGAGGAGATCGTCGAGATCCAGAAGACCTATGGCGACAAGCGGCGCACTCGCATCGGCGGCGTGGGGGCCGAGGAGATCGAATACAGCGAGGAAGCCTTCATCGCCGACGAGGACGCCCACGTGGTCCTCACCCGCGACGGCTGGGTCAAGCGGGTGCGCGAGATCAAGGACCCGGCGCAGACCCGCGTGCGCGAGGGAGACGAGGTGGCCTTCGTTCTGGCGGGCTCTTTGAAGAGCAACCTGGTCTTCTTCAGCAACTTCGGCACTGCCTATGTGACCCGCTTCAACGACGTCCCGCCATCGAGCGGATATGGCGACCCCATCCAGAAGCTCTTCAAGTTCGACGACAACGAGCGGGTGGTGGGCGCGCTCTCGCTGGACCCGCGGCTGCCCCAGGCGGAAAAGCTATTGGCCATTTCGCGCAAGGGATATGGATTGCGCTTTGCAATGGCGGCGCACAGCGAGCTCTCCACGCGCGCGGGGCGGCGCTTTGCCAAGCCGGGCGAGGGCGACGAGCTCTTCGGCGTGGTGCCGGTCAAGGACAAGGATCTGCTGGCGGTGGTGACGGAGGAGAGCCACACGCTGGTGACGCGGGTCGAGGAGATCAACGAGCTGGCCGGGCCGGGGCGCGGCGTCACCGTCATCAAGGTGGACGACGACGACAAGGTCATCGCCTTTCTCGCCACCTCGGACAAGCAGGCGCAGGTGGCGCTCGAGACCACCAAGGGCCGCAAGCTCGAGTTGACGACTTTCCGGCAGGACCCGGTCTCGCGCGGCGGCAAGGGCCACCAGTTGGTGAAGCGCGACAAGGTGAAGGCGCTGCCGCAGCCGCCGGTCTTCGTGGCGCTGCCCGAGGAGAAGAAATAATGGCGGTGCGCAAGACGACCTACAACGCAGCCGATATCCAGGTGCTCGAAGGCCTCGAGCCGGTGCGCAAGCGGCCGGCCATGTACATCGGCGGGACCGATACCACCGGATACCATCATCTCTTATGGGAGATCCTCGACAACTCCGTCGATGAAGTCATCAATGGATATGCGGCGCGGATCGAAGTAACCCTGCACAAGGACGGCAAGTCGGTGACGGTGACCGACGACGGGCGCGGCATTCCCGTCGACGTCATGCCCAAATACAAGAAGCCCGCCATCGAGGTGATTCTGACGACGCTGCACTCGGGCGGAAAGTTCGACCAGGGCAACTATATCCATTCCGGTGGATTGCACGGCGTGGGCTCGAGCGTGGTCAACGCACTCTCCTCGAGCCTGATCGCGCGGGTCAAGCGCGACGGCAAGCATTACGTGCAGACGTATTCCAAGGGGCTGGCGACTTCGAAGTTGAAGTCCGAGGGCAATGCGCGCGGCACCGGCACCAGCATGGAGTTCACGCCCGACGCCGAGATCTTCGGGCTCAAGGCGCGCTTCGACGCCGAGATGATCCGCGACCGGCTGGAGGCGAAGAGCTATCTCCACCGCGGGATGACGGTGGTCTTCCGCGACGAGACCAGGAGCCCCGCCGTCGAGGATACCTACCAGCACGACGGCGGCATCTCCGAATACCTGGCCAAGGTGGTGGCGCAGCGGGGAAAGAACACCGTGCCCGCCGCCCAGCGTGCGCCCGGGACGCCGGCTCCTCCCGAGCCAGTGGTCACCGATGAAGAGGGCCAGTCGGAAGAGACCACGGCGCAGGGCGGGGAGATCCCCACCGTGCCGCCGGTCGCGCCGCTGGCCATTCCGCCGGGTGCGCTCTTCTACAAGACCAGCGAAGGCGAGGTGCGCCTCGAGGTGGCGCTGGTCTGGACCGAATCCACCGACGAGCACCTGCGCAGCTATGTCAATGGCATTCCCACGCCCAATGGAGGCACCCACGAAGCCGGCCTGCGCAGCGGGATTGTCAAAGCCGTCCGCAATTACCTGGAGACGCACAACCTCGCGCCCAAGAACGTGACGCTGACGGCGGAGGATATTCGCGAAGGGATTTGCGCCATCCTCAGCTCTTACGTGGTGGACCCGCAGTTCCAGGGGCAGACCAAGGGGCGGCTCAACAACGCGGAGACGGCGGCGCAGGTGGACGGCGTGGTCCGGCCGGCGCTGGAGAAGTGGCTCAACGAGAACCAGACGGTGGCCGAGCCGATCGTGGCCCGCATCATCCTGGCGGCGCGGGCCCGCGAGGCCTCCCGCGCGGCGGTGCAGCAGATCACCCGCAAGACGGCCATCTCGCATCGCCTCAACCTGCCGGGCAAGCTGGCCGACTGCGCCTCCACCAATCCGGCGGAGAGCGAGTTGTTCATCGTCGAGGGAGATTCCGCCGGCGGCTCGGCCAAGCAGGGCCGAGACCGGCGCACGCAGGCCATCCTTCCCTTGCGCGGAAAAGTCCTCAATGCCGAGCAGGCGTCGAGCGAGAAAGTCGGGCAGAACAAGGAGCTCCAGGACATCGTCTCGGCGCTGGGTTGCGGCATCGGCGACGACTTCAAGGTCGCCAACCTGCGCTATGGAAAAGTATTTCTATTGATGGACGCCGACTCCGACGGCCACCACATCTCGACGCTCCTGCTCACCTTCTTCTATCGGCATATGCGCGAGCTGATCAAACAGGGGCACGTCTATATCGCCCAGCCGCCGCTCTACAAGATCGAGATCGGCAAGGATACCTATTGGGCGCTGGACGATACCGACCGCGAGCGCATCCTGCGCGATCACCTCAAAGGCAACGCCAAGCCCAACATCACCCGCTTCAAGGGCCTGGGAGAAATGAGCGCCGATACCCTCAAGTCCACCACG
The DNA here is from genome assembly GCA_025350525.1 of Deltaproteobacteria bacterium. GTDB lineage: Bacteria > Myxococcota > Myxococcia > Myxococcales > 40CM-4-68-19 > 40CM-4-68-19. Next base: position 3,312 of record JANXXR010000156.1, on the reverse strand, counting down.
CTCGACATCCGCAAGCGCGTCAGCCTGCGGGTCACCATCACGCCGGAGAACGACCTGGTCACCGAGCAGACCATCAACGACCTCTTGGGCAAGGACGTGAGCGCGCGGTTCCGGTTCATCATGGAGCGGGCGGCAGAGGTGAAGGAGCTGGATGTGTAGCGCCGCGCGCCGGGCCGCTGGATAATGGCCGCATGGCGCTCTACGTCCGGCAGTTGAAGCTCGGTCCGATGGAAAACTTCGTCTACCTGGTCGGCGCCGCCGAGGCGCGCGAGACGGCCGTCATCGACGCGGCCTGGGACGTGGACGCCGCCGTCCGCGCCGCGGAGGAAGACGGGCGCGTGCTCACCCATGCGCTGGTCAGCCACCACCACGCCGATCACGTCAACGGCTTGCCGGAAGTGCTGGCGCGGGGCGGAATCCGGGTGCACGCGCACGGGGCGGACATTCCCAAGCTCGCGCCGGAGCTGCAGCGCGAAGTAACGCCGGTCGCGGCCGGCGACGTGGTCGAGGTCGGCCCGCTGCGCATCGCCGCCATGCACACGCCCGGGCATACGCCGGGCTCGACCTGCTGGCACGCCGGCGACGCGCTCTTCGCCGGCGACACCGTCTTCGTCAACGCCTGCGGGCGCTGCGACTTCGCCGGCGGAGATCCGGAACAGATGTTCCAGAGCCTGAAGCGCGTCTCGCAATTGCCCGGCGAGGTGCGCCTCTTTCCCGGACACGACTACGGCGACGTGCCCGTCTCCAGCATCCAGCGCGAGCGGGAGCAGAATCCCTACTTCCAGAAGCTGGCCTCGCTCACCGACTTCGTCGCCTACCGGATGCGGCCCCGCCAGTAGCCTTCAGAGCTGCGCGGTGGTCAGCCACTGCCGGTGCTGCTCGGTGCCGTCGAAGGTGCCGGTGGTCTTGAACTTCTCCCACTTGCCGTTCTGCGCCTGCGGGGCGGTGCGCGAAAGCAGCTTCTGCCGCTCGTCGTCGGGCATGGGCACGAACGAGGTTCCGACCCAGAGCGCCTGCTCGAGTACGCCGATGCTGTCGCAGCCGGTGATGGTCACGCCGATGCCGGGCACGCTCATGGCGTAGCGCAGGCATTCGAGCGCGCTGGCGGCGCCGCTCTCGAGGATGAGCCCGGCGCCCATCGACTTCATTCCCAGGATGCCGATGCCCTCTTTTTGCGCCAGCGGGATGATCTCCTTCTCGAAGCTGCGGTAGTGGGCGTCGAGGACGTTGACCGGCATCTGCACCGTGTCGAAATGAAATCCATTGGATTTCGCCGTCTCGATCATATGCCGGTGAATGCGCGGATCCTTGTGCCCGGTAAAGCCGATGAAGCGCAGCTTCCCAGCCTTGCGGGCCGCCAGCAGCGCCTCGATGGTGCCGCCCTTGGCGAAACAGCGCTCCGGGTCGTCGTCGCGGATCACCTCGTGGATCTGCACCAGGTCGATCATCTCCGTCTGCAGGCGCTGCAGCGACTGCTCCAGCTGGTCGCGGGCCGACTGCGCGGTGCGGCCGTCGAGCTTGGTCATGAGGAAGGCCTTCTGCCGGTAGCCGTCGCGCAGCGCCTTGCCCATGCGCTCCTCCGACTTGCCCTCGTTGTAGTCCCAGCAGTTGTCCATGAAGTTCATGCCGTGGTCGAGCGCGGTGCGGACGATGCGGAGGCTCTCCTGCTCGTCCTTCGGCAGGCCGAGGTGATATCCGCCCAGCCCGAGGATGGAGACTTCGACTCCGGTGCGGCCCAACTTGCGGGTCTTCATCCGCGCGCCGGCCGCCACCTGGTACTTGCCCTCCGGCACGTTGCCGGTGGGCGCGTCGCCCGCCTGCTTCTCCTTCGCTCCGCTGGAAGCCGCCGCCATCATTCCTCCTCCAAGAATCGCCTTGATGATCCCGCGCCGGGTAGCCATGAACGCAAGCTAGGCACAGAGCGGGCCCGGTGGCTCGGGCCGCCCGCCCGATTTGTCGCCTGGCTAGAGGCTTTGGGCCGCGCGCCGCAGGGCCCCGGGCGCGTCCACCGACACCACCGGCCCGTGACAGGTGAACACCCGCTGCAGGCCCGGAGTGTCCGCGAGGCGCAGCAGATGCTCGCGGAGCGCCCGCTTGTCGCGCATGCCGATCAGCTTGATCAGCCGCGGAACTTGCAGGTCTCCGCTCAGCCCGGCCAGCCGGATGAGCAGCCCCGGCACTCCCGTCGCTTGGGCTGCGTTGGCGAGTGCGTCCCCCGGAAAGCAGAGCGCCGTCTCGCCCGCCGAGACGGCGAGAGCGACCGTGTCGCCCATCTTGGTGCCGGCGAGATCTTCGACGCGAACACCTGCGTCCGCAGGCAGCAGCTCGAGCCAGCCATCGACCGGCACGATTTCCGAGACACGCTTGAGCGCCCCGGGCGCCGCCAGCACGCGCAGCCTGGGATAGCGGACCTTGTACGAGCCGAGATCGAGCCGGTGAAAGCCGTTGCCGGCGAGCGCGAAGGCAGGCTCGCCGAAGGCCTCGATCTCGCGCATCGAGGCGTCGTCGAGGGCGATGGCGTTGAGGAAGAGAAGCCGCCCGTCGGAGAAGCGCGCGATGCCCATCCGCCGCCGCAGGGGGCCTTGCGGCAGCGCGCTCTCGACGCTCCAGAGGTTGGACTGCAGCTTCTCGAGTGGCGTGTGCGAAAGGACGGTCCAGGGGCGGGGCATGGCCCCAGACTACAGGGCCGGGGCCGGGCTGTCCGCGCGCGCCTGCAAGGCGAGGATGCGCCGCAGCGTCAGCGCCACCAGCACGATGCTGAGCAGGCCCCAGGCGACGCCCCAGACGATGGCGGGAATGAACGTCGCCCGGGCCAGCGCGTCGGCGTCGGTGCCGCCCGATCGGCTCTGCAGATGGAGCAGGTCGTCGCGGATGTCGTAGAGCGCGTAGCAGCAGGAGAAGGCCGCCAGGAAGACCAGCACGCCACGGCGTAGAAGGGCCGCGCCGAAGCGCGCGAGCAGGCCCAGGGCCAGCGCGCAGCCGCCCACGAAGACGAGCGTGAAGCCGTCGCGGACATAGAGCAGCGTGACCAGCGCGCACCAGGCCGCGAGCGCGATGAGCGGCCAGCGCCCTTCCTTGGCGCGTGCCGCGATCCAGAGGAGCACGCAGCCCGAGACGCTGGAGCCGACGTACCCGGCGCTGGAAATGACCATGGCGCGCAAAAGCGAGGGCGGATATCGCGAGAAGGTGACGCCGCCCTCGTCGGGGCTGATCTGGATGCGATCGACCGAGCCGCCGACGAGCAGGGTGGCGGCGGCGTGGCCGCTCTCGTGCATCAGCACCACCAGCAGCTTGAAGGGATAGAGCGGCCAG